>SLKJ01000169.1 GCA_007134675.1 Bacteroidales bacterium | reverse complement strand
AGCAGCCCCACGATCAGTATTATGCCTGCAGCCCCGATATTAAATACTTTTCCGGTTTTAAACAGTTCCGGGTTAATGTCAAATGATTTTTCATCAACCTTCTTCATTTTGGAATTAAGGATAAAAATCATACCTGTAAAGCCAAATCCCGTAGCCAGCATGAATATTGACTCGAAACCCAGATGTGCAAGAGGCCCTACAAATATAATACCTGTGATCAGGGTAATGATACCGGCAACTACAAACCCGTAACCGGTCCTGATCATGAACCTGGCTTTCTTACCTGTGGGCAGAGTTCCCTCCACAAGATTTCTGTCGCGCAGACTGATTATGGATGCTAGAAATACCAGCACTATGAATACATATCCCATTCTGAGAATAAAAGGCATTTGCGGATAAAGGATCTTAATCACTATTCCCGAAGGTATTGTAGCTATTGCCGTCCATAATGCCGCACGTGTTGTAGCCTGCTTCCAGAACAGCCCCATACCGAATACTACAACAACTCCAGGGAAAATATATCCGGTATACTCCTGTATATACTGGAATGCCTGATCAAGTCCCCCAAGAAGCGGTCTTGCTGATAATACCGCGATCAATAGTGCTGTGAAAGCAACAATCCGGCCTACCCTGACAAGCTCTTTCTCTTTGGCATTCTTATTGAAGAACGGTTTATAAATATCCATTGTAAAAATGGTAGATGTACTGTTTATCATGGCTGACAATGATGAAACTATGGCCGCTACCAGCGCCGCAAAAGTCAGTCCCCGAATACCTACAGGCACAAAATTTTTTAAAAGCCAGGGATAGGCTTCATCAGCCCTGGTAATCTCACCGATATACTCTCTGTTCTCAAGCAGTTCAGGATGCTGGAACAGGACATAGGCGGTAATTCCGGGAAGGATTACAATAACAGGAATAAGAATTTTCAGATATCCCGCGAATACAAGTCCCCTTTTTGCATGCTGGATATTCTCTGCTGCAAGTCCCTTTTGAATAATAAACTGGTTGAAACCCCAGTATCCGAGGTTAGTAAGCCACATGGCTCCGAGAATAACCGCCAGTCCGGGCAGGTCAAGAAACGCATCGGTAAGTCCCCCGGCCCCGTCAGGCACAAGAGTATCCCTCTCCACAATCATTCCGAAATGAGAGGCACTTGCCTTTTCATATATGACAGAAAGCCCCTGAAAAATACCCTCACCCCCTGAAACGGCAGACAGGCCAAGGATAGTAGTAACTAGTCCGCCACCGATAAGAAAAAATACCTGCACCACATCAGTCCATGCCACAGCCTTGAGCCCCCCGTAAATGGAATAGAGAGCTGAGAAAGCAGCCAGTCCCAATATACCCCACATCAAGGGAATGCCCATGATACGATCCAGCGCAAGTGCCCCGAGCCATATTACTGTTGTCAGGTTTACAAAGACATAGACCAGCAGCCAGAAAACAGCAAAAGCAACACTTACGCTTTTATTGTACCTGCTTTCCAGAAACTGGGGCATGGTATAGATCCCCTTATCGAGAAAGAGAGGCAGGAAATACTTTCCGACTATGATCAGAACAATAGCCGCTATCCATTCATAAGCGGCAATTCCCAGCCCAATCCTGTATCCTGAACCAGACATGGCAATAAAATGCTCTGCAGAAATATTTGCTGCAATAAGGGACGCTCCAATTGCCCACCATTTAAGCGACCTGCTGGCCAGAAAGTAATCCTGTGAGGTTCGTTCTGTCCCTTTTTTTGACCTTGATACATAGAGGCCTATCGCCACTATTATCAAAACATATACTATAAAAACAATGTAGTCAATAAAATCAAACGCTCCTGTGTCCATAAACAATAATTAAGAATTAATATTAAGTAATTTAATAATCCCCCCTGAAAGTACTCCTTGTCTCCTTTCAAATATCCCATAACTATCTGTTTCTCTTAGCGATATTATCAGGACTCATAAAAACCCATAAATATAACAATATTATGATAAACAAGCTACCTGCTGTAGTGCGGGCAGCCAATAATATAATCATACAATCCTGATCAATAATCATGTTGCTGTTTGCTTCTGAAGCAGCCTGAGCCAGGTACCATATGATTTTTCGAGGACCGGTAACAATTCCGGATCAGGAATAATCCTTTCAACTACTTTCAGATCTCCGAAGGCTTCCTCGAAAGAGAAATAGATACCTGCACCAATGGCGGCTGCTCTGGCAGCACCCTGCGCCCCATCAGTATTATAAAGCTCAATTGTTGTTCCGGTGAGTGTAGCAAGGCTTTTTCCGAAGAGGGGACTGAGAAACAGGTTTGCATGTCCCGCCCTGATTACCTCCGCCTTTATCCCGGTCTGACCCATAATATCCATGCCATACCTGAATGCAAAAACAATTCCCTCCTGTACAGCCCGCATCAAATGGGCAATGGTATGAATATTAAAATTCATATTGGCAATGTGGCAGCCGGTATCCTTGTTCCCCAGCATCCTTTCACTGCCGTTGCCAAAAGGCAAAACAACAAGTCCCTCGCTTCCGGGCGGAACTGTTTCAGCCATCAGGTTCATATCGTTATAGTTCACCCCTGAAGGGGCTGCATTCTTTTTAACCCATGAATTCAGGATGCCTGTACCATTGATACACAATAACACACCCAGCCTCTTCCTGGATTTTTCGTGGTTAACGTGGGCAAAGGTATTTACTCTCGAACCCGGGTCATATCTTATTTCGTCACTGACACCGTAAACAACTCCCGATGTTCCGGCAGTGGCGGCAATTTCGCCAGGGTTGAGAACATTGAGGGAGAATGCATTGTTAGGCTGATCTCCGGCCCTGTAGGTTACAGGTATACCCTTGTTCAGACCAGACAACTCGGCAGCCTCCGCCGTCAGCCTCCCCTGGGTCGAGAATACCGGTACAACATCGGGAATCAATGAGGGATCGATCCCATAATGATCAAGGACCATTGATGAAATATCATTCTGCCTGAAATCCCAGAATATCCCTTCAGAAAGGCCTGAGGGAGTTATGCATATCTCCCCGGTCAACCTCATGGCAAGGTAATCTCCCGGCAACATTATTTTATATATCTTTTTGTAAACATCCGGTTCATTCTCCTTTACCCAGGCAAGTCTGGAAGCGGTAAAATTGCCCGGTGAATTAAGAAGGGAAGAAAGGCATTTCTCCTCCCCTATAGATTCAAAGGCCTTGTCGCCAATCTCAACAGCACGACTGTCGCACCATATTATTGAAGGACGCAAAGGCCTGTGATCCTTGTCCACCGCCACCAATCCGTGCATCTGGTATGAAATACCAATAGCTGCAACCGCTTCGGGATCAACAGAAGGGTCTTGCAATACCTTTTTAGTTGCCATCAGGGCATTTTTCCACAACATTTCCGGATCCTGTTCAGCCCAGCCGGTAATAGGGGCTGAAATAGGCATCTCCTGCCCGGGGTAAAAGGCCGAAGCAATACATTTTCCCGTCTCAGTGTCGATTATGCCTGCCTTGATGAATGAGCTTCCAAGATCATATCCTAATGTCAGCATGGCTGTTATGGTTTAAGACCGTATGAATGTACAAACATAGAAAAAATCATTCAAAGAAGAATTATCATTTTTCCATATCAAAATTGCCAAAAGACAATGTCTTAGGGTCAATTTTAGTTATATATTATCTGTGTATTCGGTTATATAAATATCATAGTGCTATATTTGCACTTTACAGGGTCACTCTGTAAGATATCATAAAGTCATTAATAGTTTTATTTTTTTTAATAACATCAAGAATGCCTGAAAATTCTGCAAAAAGTTTTTTCTTCCCAATGAAACGCTCTGCGTTCCAGGTTATGCTCAAACCTGTGGGACCGGCATGTAACCTTGACTGCACCTACTGTTACTACCTTGAAAAAAAGAATCTGTACCCTTTTGCAAAGGGGTACAGACTTAACAGCGACGTGCTGGAAAAATTCATCAAAGAGTATATACAGGCACAGGATGTACCGGTGGTAAGCTTTGTGTGGCAGGGAGGAGAACCGACCATGCTGGGCCTGGATTACTTCAGGAAAGCCGTCGAACTGCAGCAGAAATATTCTGAGGGCAAAAGGATTGAAAACGCATTGCAGACCAACGGCACGTTGCTGACAGATGAGTTTTGCGAGTTCCTTCATGAAAAGAACTTTCTCGTAGGATTATCGATCGATGGCCCCCGGGAACTACATGATCATTACCGGGTAACCGTGAGGGGAGAACCTTCATGGAACAAAGTGATGGAAGGAGTAAGGCTGCTTAAGAAACATAACGTTGAGTTTAACACACTTTCGGTTGTAAATGACAAAACCTCTGAAAAACCTCTTGAAGTATACCGGTTTCTGAAAAGTATCGGAAGCCAATTCATGCAGTTTATACCCATTGTTGAAAGGCACACTTCCGACCCCGGCGAGGAGGATGTACATCTTGTTCACCATCGTTACAGGGGCAAGGCAAAGGTAACAGACTGGTCGGTTGTACCTGAAAAATACGGAAATTTTCTTGTCAGGATATTTGATGAATGGGTAAGGCGGGATGTCGGCACTTATTACGTTCAGCTTTTTGATGTGACCCTTGCCAACTGGATGGGAGAAAGTAATCCGGGATTATGCGTATTCTCTGAAACATGCGGCGATGCAACAGTTATGGAACATAACGGAGATCTGTACTCATGTGACCATTTTGTTTACCATGACTATTTTCTTGGAAATATTAAGGAAACCCCCCTTCTTGATATGATGCAGCAAGAGGAGCAGGCAAGATTCGGTCTGGAGAAAAGAACTTCCCTTCCCCGCCAATGCCTCGACTGTGGGTTTCTGTTCGCCTGCCACGGCGAATGCCCCAAGCACAGGTTCTGTACAACTGAGGAGGGCGATCGCGAACTGAACTACCTTTGCAAAGCATACAAGATATTCTTCAGTCATGTAAGGCCTTATATGGATTATATGGCAAAACAGCTCAACGCAAAAAAACCGCCTGCAAATGTGATGCAATGGATAAAGCAGAAGGAGCAACCTGTTATGGCTTCTCGCCCTGCGGCAGGACGCAACGATCCATGCCCCTGCGGCAGCGGAAAAAAATTCAAGCAGTGTTGCCTGCGAATATTTAAGTAATACAAAATCCGGCTCCTTAACAATCACAGGAATTTTCTGCTGCTGCAGGCATTCGCAGGAGTGGAGATTGTTGTCTGATACCCGGATAACGAAAAACAGAACCCGGGAAGAACATATCTGCAATCAAACAATTGCAAGACACATATAAACATATTTAGTATTTTATATATATTTGCTGTAGAAGTGCCTGATGTTTTAATAAATCAAACGAAGCTATGCCAAATAACTCCTTTTTCGGGAAAACCATACTATTTTCAATTGTTTTCGCACTGACCTCATGCACGCAAAATCCAGGTGATCGCAATGCTCAAAAGATCTCTGCGGAAACAGATGCTTTACCACCATGTTGCGCAGAAATACCTTCAAGGTTCTCTGGAGAAAAATTACATTCTGACAGCATACCCGAGGGAATGGTATGGATACCGGGAGGAACTTTTATGATGGGTGGAGATAATGACCAGGCCGATCCTGATGAGTACCCTAAACACAAAGTAACGGTCGACGGGTTCTGGATGGATAAAACAACTGTAACAAATTCTCAATTCAGGACCTTTGTTGAAAGTACCGGCTATGTTACCACTGCAGAACAGTATCCGGACTGGGAAGAGATGAAAACACAATTACCGGCAGGGACTCCCAGGCCTCCCGATGAAATGCTCGTGCCTGCATCACTTGTTTTTATTTCACCTGACCGGCGGGTAAACCTCAATAATTACCACCAGTGGTGGTCATGGATGCCCGGCGCAAACTGGCGCCATCCCGAGGGGCCGGACAGCACTATTGAGGGCAAAGATGATTACCCGGTGGTGCATATTTCCTGGTTTGATGCCAAAGCTTACGCTGAATGGGCAGGCAAGCGGCTACCAACTGAGGCAGAATGGGAGTGGGCAGCCAGGGGAGGACTGGAGGGTAAGATCTACCCCTGGGGAAACGAGCATATTGAAGAAGGTCAACCAAAGGCTAACTCCTGGCAGGGGCATTTCCCTCAGTACGATACCGGTTGGGATGGTTATCTGGGACTGGCTCCTGTGATGAGTTTTCAGCCTAATGGTTTTGGACTGTATGATATGGCCGGCAATGTCTGGGAGTGGTGCGCGGACTGGTACCATTATGATGCGTACAAAATGAGCAGCCGGCCTGAAGGAGTTGTAAATCCCACAGGACCGGACCATAGTAATGACCCGCAGGAACCATTTGCCTCCAAGAGAGTGATGAGGGGCGGCTCATTTTTATGTAATGACAGCTACTGCTCAGGCTACCGGGTAGCCCGCAGGATGAAAAGCACACCCGATTCAGGTGCCAGCCATACGGGATTCAGACTGGTAAAAGACAACTTATAGCTCTCCTGGTAATTAAAGCCTGTTTACGCTGTTGAGATCATCAAAAGCTGTTTTCAGCCTCTCTACCATGGCTTTCTCTCCTTCACGCAACCATACACGCGGATCATATTTTTTCTTGTTTGGTTTGTCCTCTCCCTCGGGGTTTCCGATCTGGCCCTGCAGGTAGTCACGGTTTGCCTTCTCGTACTGACGGATGCCATCCCAGAATGCCCACTGGGTATCGGTGTCGATGTTCATCTTTATAACGCCGTAACCGATTGCCTCACGGATCTCCTCCTGGCTGGATCCGGAACCACCATGAAACACAAAATCAACGGGGTTGGGACCAGTACCGTGTTTTTCCTGGATATATTTCTGCGAATTGAGCAGGATCTTGGGTGTAAGTTTTACATTACCCGGTTTGTACACACCATGAACATTGCCGAAAGAGGCAGCAACGGTAAAGTTTTCGCTGACCTTAATAAGCTCGGCGTAGGCATATTCAACTTCTTCGGGCTGAGTATACAACAATGAATTGTCAATATCAGTATTGTCAACACCGTCTTCCTCTCCGCCCGTCACACCAAGTTCAATTTCAAGTGTCATACCCATCTTGTCCATACGCTCAAGGTACTTTTTGCAGATTGCAATATTCTCTTCAAGGGGTTCCTCCGAAAGGTCAAGCATATGCGAGCTGTAAAGCGGCCTGCCATATCTCTGATAATGCCTTTCTCCGTAATCCAGTAATCCGTCAATCCAGGGTAACAGCTTTTTTGCTGCATGGTCAGTATGAAGTATCACTGGTACTCCGTATAGCTCCGACATGTGATGAATGTGTTTTGCACCTGATATGGCTCCGGCAATTGCAGCACGCTCATTTTCGTTTGATAATCCTTTCCCGGCAAAAAAAGATGCTCCCCCGTTTGAAAACTGAATTATAACGGGTGAATTTACTTCTCTGGCCGCCTCAAGAACCGCATTGACGGAATTGGTGCTGACAACGTTGACTGCAGGCATAGCAAAGCTGTTTGCCTTTGCTATGCTGTGAATGGTTTTTACATCATCACCGGTTACAACACCTGGTCTAACTCTACTTAAAATTTTTTCAGACATGATTTTATTATTGAAGTTGTTTTAAAATATAAACAGATTTTCCTAATCCTGCGCAAATTTAAGATAATTTGAGCAATTGTCATACATTGTAGCTGGACGAAGCTGTAGTGCCTCCCCGGCCCGTCCAGTTGGTATGGAAAAATTCGCCCCGCGGCCTGTCGATTCTCTCGTATGTATGGGCACCAAAATAGTCCCTTTGTGCCTGCAGCAGATTGGCAGGAAGTCTTTCGCTCCTGTAGCCGTCAAAATAGCAGAGTGCCGAGCTGAGAGCAGGCACCGGTATGCCGCTGATGACTGCTGAAGCGACCACCTTTCTCCAGCTTTCCTGGGCCCGGTGGAGGGTCTCTTTAAAGAACGGATCGAGCAGAAGGTTCTTCAATTGGGGATCCTTGTCGAATGCCTCCTTTATCTTGCCAAGGAATACCGAACGGATGATACATCCTCCCCTCCACATGAGGGCAATACCGCCGTAATTAAGATCCCATCCGTACTCCTTTGCTGCTTCACGCATAAGAACATAACCCTGTGCATACGAAACCATCTTTGATGCGTAAAGGGCCTGCCGCAGATCTTCAATAAATTCAACCCGGTTGCCCGAAAAATCAGGTTCAGGCCCCTTCAGGATCTCTGAGGCTTCAACTCTCTCATTTTTCTGTGCCGAGAGGCACCTTGAAAACACCGACTCACCAATCAGGGTAAGAGGCACACCAAGGTCAAGAGCTGTTATTCCGGTCCATTTACCGGTCCCCTTCTGACCTGCGGTGTCAAGAATCTTGTCCACCATGGGCTTGCCATCTTCATCCTTAAATGCCAGAATATCCCTTGTTATCTCTATAAGGTAACTGTCAAGCTCACCTTCGTTCCAGTCCCTTAAGACCTCATGCATTTCATCTGCCGACATACCCAGGATATCTTTCATTATATGGTAGGCCTCGCAAATAAGCTGCATGTCGCCATATTCAATCCCATTATGCACCATCTTAACAAAATGGCCCGCACCATCCTCCCCTACCCAGTCACAGCAAGGTGTTCCGTCCGGCACTTTAGCGGCAATGCCCTGAAATATTTCCTTTACCAGTGGCCATGCAGCCTTTGACCCACCGGGCATTACTGACGGGCCTTTGAGAGCTCCCTCCTCTCCGCCTGAAACACCAGTCCCGATATAAAGAAACCCTTTGTCCTCAAGATATGCCGTGCGACGGTTCGTATCCGGAAAATGTGAGTTTCCTCCGTCTATCAGCACATCTCCCTTATCCAGGTAAGGTATTATCTGCTCAATGAAATCATCAACCGGCTTGCCTGCCTTGATCATAAGCATTATTTTACGCGGCCGCTCAAGTGAGTCAACCAGTTCCTGAAGGGTTCGTGTTCCAATGATATTTTTCCCTTTTCCCCTGCCACCTGTAAACTGATCAACCTTTGAGGCAGTCCTGTTATACACGGCCACTGTGAAACCTTTGCTTTCCATATTCAGTACAAGGTTCTCACCCATTACGGCAAGACCCACCAGTCCGATATCTGCTTTTTCCTTCATTTTAGTAGTTTTAGTTAATAATTATGTAATTGTATTTGCTCCTCATCACAGCACATCAAAACCTGAAACCAAGTTCCCGCAATTTTTCACTGGCGGGATCTGCAGGATCTTCAAAGTCGAGCCTATATGCATGAAACTCCCTGCGCGGGGGATAGTCATCCCTTAATTGTTCAAATCTTTCAGGGGCGGCCTTTAGCCTTTTGCTGTCAGCCATTATATCATAAGTGTGCATGAACAGACTTTTGATAAGCTGATCCGGCTGGCCGGGATCACCGGGATCCCCATCAAAGCGGACCACCGCACCGGCAGGAGAAGGTATCTCCGGGTACCAGTCGCCGATCCCTATTTTAAAAAACTCACTTACAGACCTTACGCTCTGCGCAGTTCCATTGGCCTTGCCGTCAAGCGAGTAACCTGCAATATGCGGTGTGGCAATATATGCCCTGTCAAGCAGTTCCCTGTCAATAACAGGTTCATTTTCCCACACGTCAATAACGGTGCCTGCAAGATGTCCGCTCCGGAGTGCCTCAAGAAGTGCCCGGGAATTCATTACCTCACCTCTTGCTGTGTTGATAAACCAGCCTCCCTTTCTCATCCTGCCGAAAAAACCGCTGTCCGCCATATGTACCGTACAGTCCTCCCCCTCCCGGTTAAGCGGCACATGCATGGTAACAATATCCGATCCCTCAAGAAGAGCTTCAAGCGGAACAAAGCTACCCCTGCCCTCAGCCCTCTCCCTGGGAGGATCATTCAGCAAAACCCTCATTCCCAGTATGCGCGCCAGCTTCTCAATTTTTTTCCCGACATGCCCAACACCCACAATTCCCAGCGTGAGATCTCCGAATCTTCTACCGTCATTATCTGAAACAGAGGCCAGTGCAGAAGCAATATACTGCATTACCGATCCGGAGTTGCAGCCCGGGGCATTGCTCCATGCGATACCGTTTGCGCTGCAGTAACCGGTGTCAATATGGTCAAAGCCTATGGTGGCAGTGGCAATGTATCTGACCGGCGTACCGCCGAGAAGCCGCTTGTCGCACCTGGTCCGTGTCCTCACAATAAGCGCATCGGCATCACCGATATGCTCCTTTGATATTTCCCTTCCGGGGAAATAGACGATACGGGCACACTGTTCAAGTACACCTCTGAGGAACGGGATCTTATTATCTGCAACGATCTTAATCATTATAAAACCCGGGCTAGCCCGGAACTGATCATTATGGTTTACAGCCAGTTTCAAACCTGTCGCGCGAAGACCATAAACCCAGCGCGGGATTGGATATATAAAATACTTCCTCGCCGTCAGCAGTGATATTAATTCCATCCTTAAGGAGCCGGGGGTCATATTTCCCGGTCATTTCATCCAGACTCCCGTATGAATAGTTAACAGCACTGATCTCTTCACTGCTCAGATGGCCCGGACAATAGGTGACGGTGAACCGCCCTTCAGTTGAACCGTGTATCAGGTGGGCCGCAGCGCTCAGATTACCCCTGAGATCTTCATTCTCATCAACAAGCTTAAGGATCTCAGGTGTTGTGAGGTAGCCGTATCGGCGGATCAAACTGTCAATCTCACTGTCCTCTCCAAACTGCCGGAGTCCCGGTGCCAGCACGATAAGCTCCCCTCCGTCAGCAATCGCCATTCTTGTGCGGTAGATGCTTTTGTTGCCGAGCCAGGTGCTTTTGAACTCATCTGGATCCAGATAGACCACCACTTTCTTCAGCGGTTTCTCCAGCATGGTAAAGTTTACCTTAAGCGACAACTCCGCCGCCTTATAAAAACACTCATGATCATCACCAATGAACAACCCCCGGGTTTTAAGTTTACCATCTCCACCTGTACCCACTACTGTGAGCACATAAACTATTGGAAGATGGGCAGTATATTTATCCGATGCATAGTTAAGCACCTTACGCACAGGAGTATCAGCCCTACCCATCATCCTTTCCATTCCATAAGCGGCACCGAGAAAATGGCTCTTGTTGATCCCTTCAGCACCACCGGTGCCGACCAGCACATTCTTATTATAGTTTGCCATACCGGTAACCTCGTGGGGCACCACCTGTCCGATCGACAGTATCAGGTCATGATCTCCGTCAACAAGCAGCTTATTGACCTGGGCCGGCCAGGGGTAATCAACCCTTCCTTCTGACACCTCACTCAGAAAGCTGCCCGGCACCTCACCAAGTGTAACTATATCGGTCCTCCATTTATGTACCCTGAAAAGAGAATCAGGAACACCGGGAAACATCTTTTCGATCTCTTCACCGGTCATCGCAAAATGGGTACCCAGTGCAGGCAGAACATCAGTAAGCGCTTTACCGTAATAATTGTAAAGACAGGATGTCAGTTCACCGGCACGGGAGTGGTACCGGGTAAAATCGGGCGGAATGGCAAGAACTTTTTTCCTGCTGCCAAGTTTATCCAGGGCTTCATTCAAACCACTCTGCAGATCATGCGATGTGAGTGTATCGTTTTCCGAACCACGCGCAAAATATAGCATAACAGCAATTTATTTGTTATTTCTAATGTTTAGTTCAACCTTGTTATTCCAAAGCCAACGCCTTACCCTGAGTGTCTGACTGCATTGATATCCCTGATCTTACCGGCGGGTAACTATTATTTGTTACCACGAAGGCTTCTCCGGCAGGTAACTGTTGAACTCTTCAATAAGACTGTCTTCATAATCACCCTGGTAGTTTCCGCTGAAAAACCTCTCCAGGGCTTCATTGTAAAACCTGTCCCACGACTCCTCTTCATGGCCCGGGTTAACCGGATAGAACAGTACACCATTGGATGTTGCAGCCTTATAATCGCCGGGGGCATCTCCTATCATGAGAATTTTGTTGTCAGGATATTTACCCTTTGCTGCAAGTGCAAGATGTTCCGTCTTGGTACCATACTCCTGACCCGCTATCACGTGAACATATTTATCAACATCGTTCTCTTCCCACTCTCTTTTCAAAGCCTCGACAGGAGTCTGGGATACCACTATGGAATCAGCTTTTGTGGTAAGCTTTGCAAGCGACTCTTCAACCAGCGGAAAGGGGTTGATGCCGTATACCATGTCGGCAATATCCTGATTTACCTTTTTTGACCACTGTAATGTCAGTGTTATCCGGGGATCATTTACCTGCGCGGCATAACTCTCCAGGGCCGGATTACCGAGTTTGGTCTCTTTCGACACCCATTTTGCGAGAGCACTCATATCGGGCAGGGCGGCTTTTCTGGCTTTTACCTCTTTCCTCTCATGCAACAGCTTTACCGCCTCCAGCAATGCCTTGAACCTGTTTACTCCCCTTGTTTTGGAGTAAAGATTCACAAACTCCCAGGTTTCACGGGCATATTTTGAAATCCTCTGCAGATTGTAAAATCTGATGAAATTCGGACAAAAGCATTCCTTCTGTTTGATCTCCATTGTATCAAAAACACACCCGTCGGAATCAATACCAATGAAGAATTCCTTCTGCGGCTGGAGGTTTTTGAGCTGATCCTGTAAATTGTGTGATTGTGACATGATCCTGGTTATTAAATTTAAATTATTGTTGTACTTATTCTATTGTATGTTATTTATATCCAGTTTGCGCCGAATGCATATTTCCGCGAAAGCCAGAAATGCAATCCCGGATCAATAAGCCTGGGGCATATATTCGGGGAGTCTTTTCTTTGCAAACAGAGGCAAAAGGCGGGCAAACCTCTGTATGCCCCCAATGAGGGGCACCGACACCCAGTCCTCGCCAATCAGCGGCCTGGCATAGCGTACAAAGGCATCTGTTACATCAATGCCTCCGGGCGCAATCCAATCCTTTGGAAAGAATCTCTCCGACAGGGCCACCTTCTCAAGAGGCACCTTATCATATCTGACATTATAAATAAATCCCGGCTCCCTCAGTATGGTTGCCATCCAGCCGTTTCCTTCGTTAAGGGCAATATCAACGGCTTTCTGTCCCACCTTGTAGGCTTCCTCAAGATCAACAGTTGAAGCATAGATCATGGTATCGCGCTGATCAGTACCCATAACCTGTCCCCTGGCCGCACCCCTGGCCTTGATTCCTTTGCTGTTAAGATAATTGACAATACTCTGATAGACCGACACCTTGCTTGATCCGAATGAGGTGTGCCCGAATGCATCCTTTATCTCTCCTATGTCACCCACATCAAAGCCCTCACTTACAACTACAATGCAACGGCCATCCTTATTGAGCTGATCATTGATATTGTCGGCCATCTGTTCCAGTGTAACCCCTGATTCGGTAAGGTAGATCTGCAAAGGCATTTTCCTGTCAGGGTCAGCAAGACGCGCTGCGGCAGGAATAAACCCTATTTTCCGCCCCATTGCCTGTATCACCAGCACCGGATCGGCTGGCGATGAACCCATGTTCTCTTCGTTGGCATTCTGGATGATATGCGACCAGTATCTGGCCACACTGCCATATCCGGGAGTGTGATCTATAAGCTTGAACTCACTGTCGCCCACATCATTGTCGATGGTTTTAGGGACACCAGCGGCCACCAGTCCGAGTCCCCGCTCCCTTGCCAGCTCACTTACCTTGAAGGCAGTATGTTGTGAATCATTGCCGCCAATGTAAAAAAAGTATCCGACATCGTGAGCCCTGAGTACATCTATAACCCGCTCAAAATCCTTGTCCTGGTTATCCTTCAGCTTGTACCTGCAGGTACCTATGCTGCCGGCGGCGGGTGTAGTACGTAAAAGAGATATCTCCTCTTCGGGCTGGGAAGAAAGATCGAGCAGCTCTTCCCTGAGTACACCCTCAATACCATGCCATCCGGCGTAAACCTTTCCGAATTCAGCGGGAAACATGCGGCATGCTTCGACTATACCTCTGAGTGAATTATTAATTACCGGCGACGGTCCGCCTGACTGAGCAACGATTACATTTTTCGCCATAATTGAAATATTTTTTGTTTTTGTTGTTTTATTCTATACCCCTCCAAAGGCACTATACCCGCCATCGACAGGAAGCACCACCCCGTTTACAAATGATGAAATATCAGAGAGCAAAAACAGCAGTGCCCCGTTAAGATCTTCCGGCTGGCCGAATTTCCCCACCGGGGTGTTTGCTATGATCTTTTCTCCCCTTGGAGTAAGTGCCCCGGTATTTTTATCGGTAAGCAGGAACCTGTTCTGGTCTGTAAGGAAGAAGCCAGGGGCAATGGCATTGACACGAACCCCGGTTTTACCGAAGTGGACTGCAAGCCACTGTGTAAAATTGTTGATAGATGACTTTGCGGCAGAGTATGCAGGGATCTTTGTAAGAGGTTTGAAAGCATTCATTGATGATATGTTGATTATAACACCACTTCCGCGCTCTGTCATACTACCCCCAAACACCATGGTGGGAAGCAGTGTACCCATAAAGTTAAGATCAAATACCTGCCTGAAGCCTTCAATATCCAGTCCGAAAAAGTTCCCTGTTATATCACTTTTTCCTGCCCTGTCAATCTGCTCAACCCGGGTAGTTGCCTTAGGTGAGTTTCCTCCTGCAGCATTGACAAGGTAATCAATCTTTCCGAAACGCTCAACAATTACCCCGTGTGCGTCATTCAGTGACTCTCTGTCGAGAACACTGGCAGCAACACCAACAGATTCAACACCAAATTTACTCTCCAGTTTTCCGGCAAGAGAAGTTGCAGCTTCATTGTTCAGATCAATAACTGCAGTTTTTACACCTGCTGCGGAAAGAGCTTCAGCCATGGAGGATCCCAATACCCCGGCTCCCCCGGTAATAACGCATACCCTGTTTTTCAAATCTTCAAAACCTGTATATTCCATTTTATGTTTTTTTATCTTCTGATAACAATTTATGATTGAAAATACTTTTTAATCCGAGCTGATCATTTTATGTAAATGTATAATGTTCAAGATTTTCTTTAGTTATAATGTCTATGGGCACATACTGGGTCCTGCCGACCTGTTTTCTCAGAACAAGATGGTGGTACAGGGTCATAACACTCTTGTATCCCTGTTCACGGGGCTTCTGGCTGATCAGAAAGTCAATTGTTCCCTTTATCATAAATTCTTTGCTCTCCTGAAGAAGGTCATAACCAATCAGTATTGGTTTTTCGAGACCTTTTTTCTCAAGAAATGCTGCAACCCTGAAAACCCTTGAATTGGTCACAAATATTCCACCAAACCTGTCCGGATCTGACAATAATGAATCTTCAAGGATTTTATCAGGCTGCTGGCTGGCCGATTCAGAAATATTGAGTTGTATAAGCCGGCTGTCGCTTTCGGTTGAAAAGTTCCTGTAATATTTTCTGAACCCTTCCTCTCTTTTCAAAATATGCTCCTGGTTCCCCTTTTCTCTTGTAAAATTAATTATAAGTACATCAGCGTCATCCTTAAGTCCGTAATGCATAAGCCTTGCAGCTACCATGCCACTCTGAACAGAATCCTGTCCTATAAATGCAATACATGAACCTGTGCAGATATTAGCGTTTATAAGTACAACAGGAATTCCATAATCATTGCACTCCTCAAGCAATGAGGCTGATTCTCCGGTACAGACAGGGGCAAGTATTACTCCCTGGGGACTGTGGGTGAGCATTTTGCGCGACGACCTCACGAAACTGTCAGGGTCTTCATAATCAAAAAAATACCTGTCCACCGATACACCAAAATGTGCAATTTCATTCAATGCCTCCTCAATTCCGGCCAGCGGGTATTTCCAGAAGGGGCTCTCACCGGTACCGTGCGGGATAAGTGCAGCAATTCTGAATGGTTTCCTGGCAGCGAGTGCGCTCGCGAGAATATCAGGCTGATAATCCATCTTTTCTATTATTTCCAGTATCTTTTTCCTGGTACTGTCCGACACCTCTCCACGTTTATGGAGAACCCGGTCGACCGTTCCTGCAGAGACACCGGCAAGACGGGCAATATCCTTGATGCGTATGCGGGAAATGCTGTTATTATCCACCTGATTAGTAATGATTAAATAATTTACCTGTAGAAAATAATCATTATTGTTGCAAAGTAAAGAAATTTATTTGTATTTTCGTGTACGTACACGGAGTTTTTTTTAATACATCCAATGAATAATCATCATTTGCAATTAGGAAAATACAGTTTTGGAATTGGCGACCGGTTTGCCCGGCAGGGTGAGGCCCTGCTGAAAGCTTTTATTGAAGCGGATAAAAAAGGACTGGAGATCACCCCTGTCTGGAATAAGTCCAGCCGTGAACATTTGACCATTGAATCCGATCCCCGTGATACAAGAATTGCAGCAGATAATGCTGTAAAAAGACTTAACTGGAACCGGCCCTGGTTTGTAGATGCAGACCATATAAATATGTCGAATGTAGAAAGATTTGTTGAGAGCGCGGACTTTTTTACGATTGATGTTGCAGATTATATCGGCAAAAAAGCTTCCGGGCAGGAGCTGGATGAATTTATCGGGAATAACCTTCATTTTCAAGGTATTTTCGTGATTCCCGGTATCGGTGATTCCTTCAACCTGACAAAAGAAACTCTTGTTTCTGTGGGTGAAAAATTCCTTTTTGCAATAAAAAAAGCATCAGAGATCTACAGTTATATAGAATCAAAAAAGGGTAAGGGCAATTTCGTTACGGAGATATCAATGGATGAAGTCACCCTTCCGCAGTCCCCGCTGGAACTCTTTTTCATACTCAGTGCCATTGCTGCTGAGAATATACCGGTGCAAACCATAGCACCAAAATTCAGCGGAAGTTTTAACAAGGGGGTCGACTACCGGGGTGATCTGGATCTTTTTACCAGAGAATTTGAAGAGAACCTGCTTGTAATTGATTTTGCTGTTAAGGAGTTTGGATTGCCTGAAAATCTGAAACTCAGCGTGCACAGCGGAAGTGATAAATTCAGTGTATATCCTGTTATGGGTAAACTTATCAAAAAGCATGACAGGGGAATACATATTAAAACCGCAGGTACAACATGGCTGGAGGAGGTTACGGGACTGGCAATGGCAGGAGGAGATGGACTCGGACTGGCATCTAATATTTACCTGGAGGCACTGGGTCGTTTTGATGATTTATGCGCGCCGTATGCCACGGTAATTGATATTAATAAAATGAGGCTCCCCTCAGAGACGGAAGTTTCAGAATGGGACGGGCACCGCTTTGCATCTGCCCTGAGGCATGATCCCGGCAATAAGGATTACAACCCGGATATAAGGCAGTTAATGCACGTGGCATACAAAATCGCCGCAGAAAAGGGAGATGTTTATACCGGGATGCTTGGAAAATACCGGGAAATAATCGGTCGTCAGGTTACTGAGAATATTTACGACAGGCATTTAAGCCGGATTTTTGATTTATAGATGCAGCACACAGTTTACGGCATATGAAATAAAATATCAGCTATATTAATAATTTAAATTATTTCTCATGAAAACATTTATGGACCACAGTTTTATGCTTCACAGCAAAACTGCTGAGAGGTTATATAATGAGCATGCAAAAGACCTGCCGATAATAGATTATCATTGTCACCTGCCGCCGGATGAGATAGCAGAGGACAGGATTTTCAGCAATATGACTAAAATATGGCTTGACGGCGATCATTATAAATGGCGGGCAATGAGGGCAAACGGCATATCTGAAAGGTATTGTACCGGCGACGCTTCTGACCGGGACAAGTTTATGAAGTGGGCGGAGACAGTCCCCCAAACCCTGCGAAACCCATTATATCACTGGACCCACATGGAGCTGCAGAGACCTTTCGGTATCATTAAGCTTCTTGGTCCCGACACCGCCGATGAGATATACGGAAAATGCAACGAAATGCTCCAGATGCCTGAATATAGTGCGAAGAATATAATGCGCTCTATGAAGGTAGAACTTGTATGCACTACTGACGACCCGGCAGACAGCCTTGAACATCATATCAGGCTAAAAAAAGAGGGGTTCGAAGTGAAAGTCCTGCCTACGTTCAGACCCGATAAGTCAATGGCACTGGAGGTGCCCGAAATTTTCAATGGTTATGCTGACCGGCTGGGTGAGGCAGCCGGCATCTCAATTACCCGTTTTGATGATATGATAACGGCCCTCCAAAAGAGGCATGATTTCTTTCATCAGCAGGGGTGCCGGCTTTCGGATCATGGAATAGAGCATTTTTATGCTGAAGACTTCACCGAGAAGGAAATAAAAAAGGCGTTTGATACTGTCAGGTCAGGAAAAACCGCCCCCATGGAACTGGTACTTAAATTCAAGTCGGCCATGCTTATACATTTCGCGATGATGAACCATGAGAAGGGATGGACGCAGCAGTTTCACGTTGGTGCGCTCAGGAACAATTCAACCAGGATGTTCAGGGAGCTGGGAGCGGACAAAGGATTTGACTCAATAGGAGATTATGAAATGGCCCGGCCAATGTCTAAGTTTTTTGACAGGCTTGATATGGGCAACAGGTTGACAAAAACTATTTTATATAACCTGAATCCTCGTGATAATGAGGTTATGGCAACAATGGCCGGGAATTTCAATGATGGTTCAACTCCGGGAAAGATGCAGTTTGGCAGCGGCTGGTGGTTCCTTGATCAAAAAGACGGGATGCAGAAACAACTTAATGTATTATCAAATATGGGACTGCTGAGCAGGTTCGTTGGAATGCTTACCGACTCACGCAGCTTTCTTTCATATCCACGCCATGACTATTTCAGGAGGATTCTTTGTAACATGATTGGTGAGGATATTGAAAAAGGTGAGATACCTGGCGATATGGAGCTGACCGGGTCAATGGTAAGAAATATCTGTTACCGGAATGCAAGAAGTTATTTTGGTTTTGACTTGTGATTTACCTTGAATAACAAGCTGATCTCACTGATCATGGAAAAATTTGGTTCACACAAAGACAAATTATGTGAACATACTAAGTGATTTTTTATATTTTAGGGGTCTGGTAATAAATTAATAACTCTTATTGATGGCTGCTTTTTCCAGAATAGAGGTAATTCTTCAAATGAAGGAGCAGGGGATAGTCCCGGTTTTTTACAATCCTGATCCCGGAATATGTTTTGATGTGGCCAGGGCCTGTTATAAAGGCGGACTCAGAATTTTTGAACTGACCAACAGGGGTGACTATGCTCACGAGGTATTTGCCTGGCTCAATAAAAAACTGGCCAGGGAGTGCCCAGGAATGATTGCAGGAGCCGGTTCGGTGATCGACGCACCTACGGCTGCCCTCTACTTGCAAATGGGGGCAAACTTCATTGTTTCTCCCACTCTCCATGAAGAGATAGCCTTTGTCTGCAACCGCAGAAAAGTCTTATGGATACCTGGTTGCGGTTCGGTTACCGAAATCTCCGATGCTGAAAGTCTGGGTGCTGAAATCATTAAGATATTCCCGGCTTCACAGGTCGGGGGCCCCGGTTTCGTAAAGGCTGTGCTGGGACCAAGACCGTGGACAAGCATAATGCCTACAGGAGGCGTGGAGCCCAATGAAGAGAATCTTTCAAAATGGTTCAATGCCGGAGTTTGCTGTGTTGGTATCGGCTCAAAGCTGATAACTGAAGATATCCTGCAGAACCGCGATTTCAGACAGCTTGAGGAAAAGGCCGGCGAAGCAGTCCGGATATTGCAAAAAGTAAAGAGCAGGTCGGAAGCGAGCAAAGGAAAATAAGAATCAACCTAAATATATTATTTATCATGCTCATAATCATCGGTAATTTCTTTAAAAAGATTGCTAAGACACTTGCAGGATTGCTGCCAGTTCTCATCCTGGCAGGACTGTTGCCAATTCTTATCCTTACAGCCATCACCTCCTGCGGAGAAAGAGAGCAGTTAACAGTGCTGAAGCTTGCACACGGACTATCTCCCAGCCATTCGGTACATAAGGGAATGGTTTATATGGCCGAGTTAGTGGCTGAGAAATCTGACGGCAACATGAGAATTGACGTCTATCCCAGCGAACAGCTCGGCACCGAGAGGGAAAACCTTGAAATGCTCCAGATAGGAAGTCTCGCGATAACCAAGGTATCGGCAGCAGTAATGGAGAGTTTTGCCCCCAGTTACCGTGTGCTTAACCTACCCTATATTTTTACCAGCCGCGAACATACAGAGAGGGTGCTCGACGGCGATATCGGCAGTGAAATACTGATGGACGGCGAGGAATTCTGGCTGCGGGGACTGGCTTTCTATGATTCGGGAAGCCGCAGTTTCTATACCAAGGACAGGCCTATAATGCATCCCGACGATCTTCGGGGTCTGAGAATAAGAGTACAGCCCAGCCCATCGGCCGTCAGCATGGTACGTGCAATGGGCGGATCGCCAACACCCATTTCCTGGGGCGAACTCTATACAGCCCTTCAGGGGGGGGTTGTTGACGGTGCTGAGAATAACCCGCCCAGTTTCTACCTCTCAAACCATTTTGAAGTGTGCCGTTACTACTCAATAAACGAGCACTCTACGGTGCCCGATGTGCTACTTATCAGCACAAAGATATGGAACACTCTAACTGAACAGGAACAGCAATGGGTGCAGGAAGCCGCGACCGAGTCGGTGGGTTACCAGAGGAAGCTTTGGGCCGAATCAGAGAGGCACTCTTTAGAAATGGTGGAGGCGGCGGGTGTAGAGGTGCTATATCCGGATAAAGAGCCGTTTATCGAGGCGGTACAGCCCCTGTTTGACCAGTATATGGCCGATCCGCAGATGAGAAGGCTTATAGAAAGTATCAGGGCAATCGATTAGCAGACCTGAACCACACCGAAAAAATCATAAATACAGGTAATTTATCTATAAACAATAAATATTTGTACAATGACTATCAGAAAACATCTCGACCGGTTTCTGGCAAACTTTGTAACCATACTGATGGGGGTACTGGTAGTAAATGTGCTGTGGCAGGTAATAAGCCGCTATATTGTGGGTCATCCCAGCGCATTTACCGACGAGCTGGCAGGGTTCCTGCTTATCTGGGTGGGACTGCTTGGAGCGACATACATAACCGGGAAAAAGGAACACCTTGCAATAGACCTCCTTCATCATAAGCTTTCTCCGAAAGGAAAAATAAAGGTCAATGTAATTATCAATGTCCTCATTGCCCTCTTTGCCTTTGCAATACTTATTGTGGGCGGGACAAACCTGGTATATATCACCCTGCGGCTCAGTCAGGTATCATCGGCACTGCAGATGCCGGTGGGCTATGTCTACCTGGTGCTTCCGCTGAGCGGACTGTTCATTATTTACTATTCAGTATATGACATAATTTACCCGCAGTTTGATTCTCAGGAACATGTGCCCGAAAAAGGCCAGGTACCGGACCAGGAAATACCAACACTTTAAAAAACCTTGACCATCCCACAAACAAAAATCAGAAATGGAATATCTCGAAGTTTATGTTCTTGTAATTAGTTTTATATTTCTTCTTGTTCTCGGTGTGCCGATAGCATACAGCATAGGTATATCAGGCTCGCTTACCCTTCTGATACATATTATGCCGCTGCCGGCCTTCACAACTTTTGCACAGCGAATGGCGACCGGACTGGATAGTTTTGCGCTACTGGCAATCCCCTTCTTCATACTGGCAGGCCAGCTGATGAACCGGGGAGGGATAGCTATGCGGCTTATTGATTTTGCCAAAGTCCTGGTAGGAAGGTTGCCCGGCGGACTCGCTTTCGTGAACGTGATGGCCAACATGCTGTTTGGTGCAATATCAGGATCGGCAGCAGCCTCAGCATCGGCCATAGGGAGTATGATGAACCCAAGAATGATAGAAGAGGGATATGAAAAGCCCTTCTCGGCGGCTGTTAACATCACATCGGCAACGACCGGACTGGTAATTCCGCCAAGCAATATCCTTATTGTCTACAGCCTCGCCAGCGGCGGTGTTTCGATAGCAGCCCTTTTTATCGCGGGGTATGTTCCGGGAATACTGACCGGACTTTTACTTATGGGCGTGGCTGCTGCCTATGCCTACCGTAAAAATTACCCCGTCGGCGAAAAAACAGGTTTTCGTACCGGGATAATCAAATTTTTCAGCGCCGTTCCAAGCCTGTTGCTTCTGGTGATAGTGATCGGAGGTATACTTGCAGGCATTTTTACCGCTACCGAAGCATCGGCAATTGCCGTATTCTATGCACTTATTCTTGCGCTAATCTATGGCGAGGTGCACATCAGAGACCTTCCTGATATACTGCTGAAAAGTGTGAGGGTCACCTCCATAGTGCTGTTGCTGGTGGCCGCCTCCATTGGAATGTCATGGGCAATGTCGTTTGCCAACATACCGCAGAATGTAAGCGAGGGACTGCTGTCGATCAGCACCAACAAGATAGTGATACTACTGATAATCAACCTTATACTGCTGTTCGTTGGTATCTTCATGGATATGACACCGGCCGTGCTGATCTTTACTCCGATCTTCCTGCCGGTGGTGGTTGACCTGGGCATAGACCCGGTACATTTCGGGATAATAATGGTGGTAAACCTTACGGTGGGTCTCTGTACTCCACCGGTGGGCTCGCTGTTGTTTATCGGGTGCAGCGTGGCAAACCTCAGCATCATGAAGGTTATAAGGCCCCTGATTCCGTTCTTCATTGCAATGATAGTGGCACTGATGCTGATAACCTACATCCCTGCGCTAAGCCTCTGGCTGCCGCGGTTGTTTGGGTTCTGACCAGATCGCTGTAGCTGATAAGCTCAAAGGGATATTATTTTGGTTTAGCTTTATATGTTTATATTTGCATGATTAAACCAAACATAATAAAGTTTCAAACAGGATGGAAAAATTTAATTGTGAGGAGTGCGGTAACCTTTTCGAAACTTATGGGGAAGTTATGGAATACCACAGTCCGGTATACGGACCCTGTTCCAAAAAGGTAGCCGAATGCCCTCAATGTGGCAGTAAAAGTGATGAATACCGGCCGCCCAAACAGGCAAAGGCAAAGAGTGACTTCATGCCGGCAATGGGCAGTTGTCCGGCCGGCGGAACCTGTTGTGCCAACCAGGGCTGATCAAAACACCGGCCCCCGTTATCCTTTTTGTGATTTCAGCTCGGCAAGCCTGTCGAGCAGTTTGTCCATCTCGCCAGGATCCAGTCCGGGTCGTCGGAGACTGTCCTCTATTTCTTTGATAGTAGCGTCTTTCTCAGACCCTTCTCCGGATGAGGGCAGGTCAGGCTCACTGCTCTTAACTTTCCCGGGTGAAGTAAGGAAGATATCCTCTCCGATCTCATCCTTTAACTGGTGGATCATATTTTCCATCATCTGCCTGAACGGCTCCCTCAGATGCTCAGGTATGTCATCGGGCATCATGTTCTTCATCATCTCGTACTGGTTCAGCATCATCCTGAACTGGCCGGCAAACTGTGGGTTAACACCCTGTATCTCACCCTCTGACATTTTGTCGGCCAACTTCCTGAAGAGAGCCAGCAGGGTCTCGAAATTCTGCCTGAATGAATTTTCACTGTTATCCATAACAATATATATAACAAGTCCCGTGCCGGATTTGTTGTTCCGGCCAGAATAATTCATCATTCACGGATAAAGATCACTGGAAAACGGGAAGTGGTAAAAGAACTGTCAGTCAGCAAACAGCTCTTAATAGCCCTGAAATATAGGATGTTATCACAAAATCAGAGACTGCAATGCATATGCCGGTCCGGTCAGTCCCTGTCCAACGACCTGAACTCGAAAAGTCCGCTCCTGTAAGAGTCAATCGGTGCACAGGAGCACATCAGGTTACGGTCGCCATGAGCATCGTCAACCCTGCTTACAGAGGGCCAGAACTTGTTGTCGCCTATCCACTTAAGTGGATAGGCAGCCTTTTCCCTGCCGTATGGTCTGTCCCATCCGTCGGATACAACAACTTCGGCGGTGTGGGGTGCATTCTTCAGCACATTGTTCTTCTTGTCGGCTTTCCCTGAGCGTATCTCCTCCATCTCGGCATGGATAGATATCAAAGCTTCGGCAAACCTGTTGAGCTCATGAAGCGATTCGCTCTCCGTCGGCTCCACCATTAGTGTCCCTGCTACCGGGAATGACAGGGTCGGGGCGTGGAAACCATAGTCCATCAGCCTTTTTGCAATATCAGCTTCAGTAATCTCCAGCTCCTTGTCCATTCTGAATTTTCGGCAGTCGATTATCATCTCATGGGCAACAAAACCGTTGATTCCCTTATAAAGAACATCATAGTGGTCCTTTAAAACAGCCGCCAGGTAATTGGCATTAAGTATGGCAAGGCGGGTTGCCTCAGTAAGTCCTTTACCCCCGAGCAGCTTGATGTATGCATGCGATATAGTAAGTATGCTTGTGCTACCGTAAGGGGCTGCGGCTACAGCTTCCACCCCCTTCTCACCACCGGTGGTGACAACAGGGTGCCTGGGAAGAAACTCAACAAGGTGGGCCGCAACGCCTATCGGACCCATTCCCGGTCCCCCACCCCCGTGGGGTATGGCAAATGTCTTGTGAAGGTTCAGGTGACACACATCTGCCCCCACAATCGCGGGATTGGTAAATCCTACCTGCGCGTTCATGTTGGCCCCGTCCATATATACCTGTCCCCCGTTCTGGTGAATAATCTCTATCATCTCAATAATGCCGGGCTCATATACCCCGTGAGTTGAAGGATAAGTAACCATAAAGGCGGCCAGATTGTCCCTGTACTGCTCAGCTTTTGCGCGCAGCTCTTTAAGATCTACGTTACCGTGTTTGTCGCATCCCACTATTACCACCTCCATACCGGCCATAACAGCGCTTGCCGGGTTAGTGCCGTGTGCCGATGAAGGTATAAGGCATACATTGCGATGGCCCTGGTTCCTGCTTTCATGATAGCCCCTGATAACCATCAGTCCCGTATACTCCCCCGAAGCCCCTGAATTGGGCTGGAAAGAGATAGCATCGTAACCCGTAATCTCGCACAGGTCAGCTTCCAGTTCATCCATCAGCTCATGATAACCCTCCGCCTGGCTGGTCGGCACAAACGGGTGCATCATCCCGAACTCGGGCCAGCTGAGCGGCAGCAGCTCAGTTGCCGCATTCAGCTTCATGGTACACGACCCCAGAGAGATCATTGAATGGGTAAGGCTGAAGTCTTTTCTTTCAAGCTTCTTGATATACCTCATGAGCTCGGTCTCCGACCGGTAGTCATTAAAAAGATCAAGGGTGAAAAATTTGCTTTCGCGGATGAAGACTTTGTCAAACGCTGTCTTCTCTTCCAGGGTGCTAACCTCAGGGGATTCCTCACCTGCAGCGCTTGCAAAGACTGAGATTATATTGTTGATGTCCTTCAGCAATGTAGTCTCATCAAGGCTTATTCCAACAGTTTTTTCGTCAATAAAATATCTTAAATTGATCTGTTTCTCCAGTGCAATTTTCTCAATGTCGGCAACTGCGATTCCATCCGGAAGCGAAACGCGGAGTGTATCGAAGTAGTTTTTGTTCTCCTGTCCGTAGCCCAGGCTTTTCAGCCTCTTCTCAAGGGTGACTGCATTGCGGTGAATGTGAATGGCAATCCTTTTAAGTCCCTCCGCACCGTGATAGACCGCGTACATCCCGGCCATGATTGCCAATAGTGCCTGGGCTGTACAGATATTGGAGGTGGCTCTTTCACGCTTGATATGCTGCTCCCTTGTCTGCAACGCCATCCTGAGGGCATATTTGCCCTGTGAATCGACGGTGACTCCTATAATCCTGCCCGGAACATAGCGCTTAAACTTTTCCCGCGTCGCGAAGTACCCTGCATGCGGCCCGCCATACCCCATCGGTATCCCGAACCGCTGGGTCGAACCAACCACCACATCTGCACCCCATTCACCAGGCGGTGAAAGAAGCGCGAGACTGAGTATGTCGGCTATCACCCCTGTATATATTCCCTGTTCCGAGGCATTAGTTATGAAGTCCCTGTAATCATATATTTTACCATCACCAGCAGGGTACTGTACCAATACACCAAAATACCCCTGTCCGATATCCACCTCTGCATAATTTCCCGTAACCAGCTCAATACCCAGAGGAACAGCCCTGGTACTCAATACTGCGAGGTTCTGCGGAAATATATTTTCGTCGACAAAGAATTTTACTGCACCCGACCTGACCTGCTCCCTGTCGCGGGCATTGAACATCATTATCATTGCCTCGGCTGCCGCAGTCGATTCATCAAGCAGCGATGCATTTGCCAGCTCCATCCCGGTCAGGTCCATGACAACAGTCTGAAAGTTGAGCAGCGCTTCCAGCCTTCCCTGCGAGATCTCGGCCTGGTATGGTGTATAAGAGGTGTACCACGATGGGTTCTCAAGGATGTTCCGCTGGATGACCGGAGGGAAGATGGTGTTGTAATAACCAAGGCCGATATATGATTTATAGACCTTGTTCTTTGAGGCTATCTCCCATATGCGTTGCAGGTATTCGTGCTCGCTTATGCCGTCGGTCAGATTGAGCGGTTTTTCAAGCCTTATTGCCTGTGGAACTGTCCTGTCGATTAGCTCCTCAATTGATTTTACACCGATCTTCTCAAGCATGATGCCTGTTTCGTGGGGTCGGGGACCGTTATGACGCAGGACGAAATTATCAAGTGCCATTTCTGATATATTTATGTTTTTTACTGTTTAACGAATATATTTCGTAAAAATAAAAATTAGACATCTTGATAAACAAGACAAAAATCATGATATGAGGGTGCGATACAGAGGATATGGGCGGACCGCTTTGAGGGAAGGATTACCCCGGGCAACAGGTGTGCCTGAAATACCGGAAAAAATGATAATTGCTCTATCCCCTGAGAAACGGATTGGAATGCTTCTCTTCTCCTATGGTGGTTTCCGGTCCGTGTCCCGGGTAAACAACCGTCTCATCAGGAAGTACCATAAGTTTTTCTGTAATAGATCTTATGAGGGTATCATAATTGCCCCCGGGAAGATCGGTCCTCCCAATGCTTCCATTGAATAAAACATCACCCGAAATAACAAAACCATCCTCCGGGCTGTAAAGGGCAACACTTCCCGGCGAATGTCCCGGCACATGCAATATTTCAAGAGCGGAACCTCCAAAGGAAAGGGGGGTACCTTCATTAAGTAATTCATCGATCGCAGGTGGTGCTTCAACTTCAAAACCAAATACATTTCCTTGCTCCACGGCCCTGTTCAGAATAAATTCATCTGCTGCATGCGCAGCTGTCTTTGCCTTGAATTTATTCTTAAAGAAAGAGTTCCCGAGAAGATGATCGACATGGCAGTGTGTATTTACTATTTTAACAGGATTAAGCCTGTTATTAGCGATAAAATTCAGAACCTCCTTTTTTTCTGCAACCGTATAGCTGCCCATATCGACCAGTATACAGTCTCCGGTTTCGTCATATAACAGAAATGAATTCTCCTGAAACGTATTGAAAACAAACTTTTGAATTGTTATCATTCTTAAAATATTATTGTTAAGTTTTTTAAATACAAGTTACAGATTCATGATAAGAATAATGTGGGTTCATGTTATTTTTTCTGTCGAAGGCTGATGCGGGTTTCATAAGTACATATGCAAATTAATCATTGGTCTTATGGACCTTACCATAACAATATTTTCACAAAATATATTGAAAATATTGAAAATATTGTCATGGACGGTTCATCCGAATAAAACAGGCTAAAAGCTACATTGATTTTCCTTTAAGGAGAGGAACGAAAACAAAACGGCCATGTTCAGTTTTCTCAAACCCCTCTTCATTTATTCTTACTATTCTGGTCATAACCTGCGAATTACTGTCACCCAAAGGAATTACCATTATACCTCCAACAGTGAGCTGGGATTTTAATTTTTCCGGAATCTCTGTAGCCCCGGCAGTAATAAGTATCCTGTCAAAGGGTCCGTATGAAGGTAGCCCCTCATAACCATCTCCGTAGAAAAAATTTGCCTTGTAGCCGACAGACGTAAGAAACGACTGTGATTTCATGTACAGTTCCCTTTGTCGCTCAATGGTATAAACTTTAGCACCCAGTTCAATCAGTACGGCTGTCTGATAACCGGATCCGGTACCGACTTCCAGAACTTTATTATGACGCCTGACATCAAGAAGCCGGGTCTGAAAAGCAACAGTATATGGTTGGGATATCGTCTGACCGCATCCTATTGGAAAAGCCTGGTCTTTATAGGCATATTTAATAAAACTTGTGTCCATAAACAGATGTCTGGGGACCTTCATCATTGCCTCCAGAACTTTTTCATCGTCAATCCCCTTGGAGCGAATCTCCTCAATAAGATTTTTTCTCAGACCCTTATGGCGGTAGGTATCTTTCATTAGTTATTCATCTGCTAGGTCTGCTAAATTACAGTATTTTTCTTCCAAAAGAAATTAAACATCAAATACAATTAACAACAGATAGTTGATAATTAAAAAGCAATATCAGTATGGTAAAACTTAAAATAGCGTAGTTTTGTAACAAAGGACAAATTATGCTTAAAACCGGCCTGGTTGGTAATCTGTCAGACCATGAAATCGATTCGGTTCTTACGCATCCCGGGTTTAAGGTGACAGGATGCTTTTATCCCGATTCTCGTGAAAATAATCCGGTCTCAAAACAACTACCTGTATTATCTGCTGAAAATATTATAGATGGAAACGAAGTCCTTATATTTAACCGGGCAGATAGGGACAATATTATTTTGCTTTATACGGCACTGAAAAATTCCAAGCACATTATACTATTAGATATCTGCGAATTAACACCCAACAGAATCGCTGAGATTATTAAACTGAGAGAAGAAGCACAGACTGTAATTCATACAAGGCAAATTGAAAGAGCAAATCCATTACTGCACGAATGCCTGCCATTGATAACTCATCCCTCACTTTATGATATAGAGATACTTATCCCAAACAGGGAGTTGTATAGGATTGGAACGATAGAAAAAAATCTGCTGAGAATGATTGATGCACTCTTGTTCTTAAATCCTGTCAATATAAAAAAAACACAGGCCTTAAGTCAATCCGTCAACACACCCTCAACCTATTTTATCAGCTCGAGAATTGATTTTGACAGTGGTTCTGCTGCTAACCTTCTCTTCTCAAATATTACAAATAAAGAATCTTTCATTATCCAAATCTATCAGAAAAGAAATATTCTGAAGATCGATATGTCCGGCCGGGAACTAACAATTTTCGAACACTCAGGAAAACAAAACAAAATTGTTTCCAGAACTGTAAAGGTAAAAAAAAGGGACCGTCGTATCTTTTATAACGAACTGGAAAACTTTTATCAGTCAATATTAAGCAGAAACATCTACAATCATGAATTGTATGAGACTTTCAGGGTAATGGAACTAAGCCATAAATTAATTACAAAATCGGGATTTACCGAATCCGGGCAATAATTTATTGCCCTAACCAAAAAAAACCTTATAAATCATGGTTTTGATCAGGAAAATTTCCTATAATTGCTCAATATTAAAGTCATTAAAAAAATCATATGGAATAATTCTACCAAAGAGCTGTCATCCGCATAAAGCATATTTATCAGATTAATATTCAATGAATTATGCTTTACCTGTAAATAATATCAGGTATTTCAAACGGATGGAACCCGCATGGTTTGTTCATCATATTTTGTCTGCCGAAGGCTGATGCGGGTTTCATAGCGGAATTTTGAAAGCTCCTTTGAAAGAGGATGATAGTGCTGTTTTGGTTTATTTGTGATTTTTATAATCGGCTTTTTTATGGATCACCGCAAGCAGAGGGTCAAGTATTTGATATGTGATTTTTTCTCTTCAATTCTGGCCTGGATTCTTTTTTATTTTTCACATATACATCAATTAAACCTGATTGATGTCTTTTATTTTACCCCGGCGGCAAGCTCTGAACTAATTACAGAATTAATTGCGTTTCCTGTTCTTTGGATCTTCTTATATTTCCTCTGGGGTTTTTATCGTGAAGTTTTTCGTCGCTCACGGATTAAAGAAATTGGGGCATCATTTACTGTAACATTGACCGGCTCTCTGATAATCTTTGTCTATCTGGTATATACTGATGTAATTACCGGCGCTTCAACTGGTTTTATCAATTCCTTTATAGCTCTTTTTTACATACATTTCTCCGTTTCCTATTTGCCGAGATTGTTTATTACCTCACACACTATTTCATCAATTCGCAAGGGAAAGATAGGCTTTAATACCATAATTATTGGAAGTGACAAAAAAGCGGTCGACGTCTACAGGGAGATCAAGAACCAGCCACGTTCAACCGGAAACAAATTTATAGGGTTTGTAAATATAAACGGAAAGAATTCCTACCCGTTGGAAAAGTTTCTGACTCGTCTCGGAGGTCTTGATCAGCTGACAGAAATAATATCCAAATACAGAGTGGAGGAAGTAATCATAGCAATTGAACCTTCAGAAAATGGAAAAATAGAAAAGATAATTTCCAGAATCGACCATCCCAAGCTTTTGGTTAAAGCTATTCCCGGAATGCAGGACATTCTGACAGGAAGGGTCAGGATAAACACAATTATGGCTACCCCGCTTCTTCAAATTTCCCATGATCTGATGACTCCATGGCAGCAAAGCATTAAACAAATAATAGATATTCTATTCTCTGTTATTGCCCTGATACTTTTACTGCCGGTATCCATAATAATTAGTATATGGATCAAGCTCAGCTCACCGGGCCCGGTTATCTACAGTCATGAGCGAATCGGTAAAAACGGCAAACCATTCAGAATTTACAAGTTCAGGACAATGATTGATAATGCCGAACAAAACGGCCCTGAACTATCCTCATCCAGCGACAACAGGGTTACCAGACCAGGGCGGTTTTTGAGAAAAACCAGGCTTGACGAAATTCCTAACTTCATTAATGTTCTTAAGGGTGATATGTCGCTCGTAGGACCACGTCCCGAGCGCAGATATTTTATTGATAAGATTGTTTCCAATGCACCTCACTATAATCACCTACTGAAAATAAAACCCGGTATTACCTCATGGGGACAGGTAAAATATGGTTATGCAGAAAATGTGGAACAAATGTTGCAACGATTGAGATATGATATTCTTTATCTTGAAAATATGTCCGTTTTCGTTGACTTTCAGATTTTGATTCTTACTGTTTTAATAATCCTTAAACGTAAAGGTGTCTGATTAATTTATAAAAACCTGAAAAGATGAATAAAAAGAAAAGATTTGCAGTGGTACTGGCCGGTTGCGGTGTTTTTGACGGCAGTGAAATACATGAGGCTACAATGACTCTTTATGCCATTATGAAAAACCAGGGAGAATATGAAATATTTGCCCCTGATATAATGCAACACCATGTAATAAACCATGTTTCTGGCGATGATATGAATGAGACCAGAAATGTCCTGACTGAATCTGCCAGGATAGCACGTGGTAAAATCAGGGCTCTCAATGAGTTCAGGTCAGAAGATTTCGATGCCGTTATTTTTCCCGGGGGATTTGGGGTAGCCAAAAACCTTTCCAGCTTTGCTTTCGACGGACCGGATTGTAAGGTCATTCCTGAGGTGGAAAGAACAGTTAAAGATATGGTGGATAGCGGTAAACCTGTTGGAGCCCTTTGCATATCTCCGGCAATAATGGCAAAAATACTCGATAAGCCTGTACTAACCATTGGCAGTGACGAAGCTACAGCCAAGGCCTTGGAAAGTATGGGAGCCAGTCATAAAACAAGCGGCCACGGCGAAGTAGTGGTCGATCCGGATTACAAGCTCGTTACATCTCCCTGTTATATGCTTGATGCAAACATCCTTCAAATAGCGGAAGGTGCGGACGCCGTTGTAAAAGAAATATTCGGAATGTTTGACTGATAGAAACCGGCTTTAAATCTGCCCGCTATCTATAAGGTGCAATATCTGGTCAATCAATTTATCCTCACCTTCGGCATCAAACCGGGTTTTCAGGTTTGATCCGAAGATTCTGGCCATGGTTTGCCAGAAGAACGCAGAAAACGCCCCCCTCAACTCTCTTACAAGCTCGTAGGAGGTATTGCCTGTCTCCCTGTCAATCAACTTGATCAGAAGCCGGCCCTGGGTAATGGTAAGGGATCTCAGTTCATCCTCAAATTCATCCATCAGTTCACTTTCAACCTTTTTAACAAATTCCCTGCGCTCCCTTTCAGTTTTAAGCTCGCTGAAAACAGCATTCATCTCTTCAAGCTTTTCAGCCGCAAGCTGTGCATAAGGATAAACTATCTTGAGATTGTAAACAAGTCTTTCATACCTTCTCATATCCCTCCTGCGTGTAAACTGAGGGATAGAATATATCTGAACCTCTTCTATTGTAGAATGCAGAATAGTGTCACCACCCATTATCGTCTGTTTTAGCACCTCGAAATGAAAGATGCCGAGAGTATCGTCATGGAGCTCCTGCCCTTTCGCATTATTAATGCAAAGCAATGCAACAGCTATTATTGGTATTATCCTTAACATATTATTTTAGAAACGAATCCAAAATCACATAATTGTTAACCTGACAATAAAATAAATTCAAAAAGGTGCTAATCAAGATTGAGGGATCTGAATTACCGCGCGGTGGGGGTGGTGTCAGATGTATGACACTGCCGCTGAAAAGAAAAGCTGTTAACTGGATGTAGCAGCGGTTAATCTGAATAATCCTGTTTCCTGAAAAATTTCATATCCTTACTTAACAACTTTTTTGACCAGATCGGCTGATTCCTGCAAGGTAATAGCAGAATATACCTTAAGGCCGGACTCATCAATAAGATGTTTTGCTTCTGTGGCATTAGTTCCCTGCAACCTTACTATTACAGGGACGTCAATATCGCCAATATTTTTATATGCATCAACAATACCTTGTGCCACCCTGTCGCATCTTACAATACCTCCAAAAATATTTATCAGGATGGCCTTTACATT
>SLKJ01000196.1 GCA_007134675.1 Bacteroidales bacterium | reverse complement strand
GCATCAAGAGTAAAAGCGATCATTGTTGATAAGCTTGGCGTTGATGAAAGTGAAGTTACCCCTGAAGCTAGCTTTACTAACGATTTGGGTGCAGACTCCCTTGATACGGTTGAGTTGATTATGGAGTTTGAAAAAGAATTCAATATGTCCATTCCCGACGACAAAGCTGAAACCATAAGCACTGTTGGTGATGCTATCAAATTCCTTGAGGAGGCCGAAAAGTAAACAGTTTTCACTAGTTTTAAATTGTAAGTTATGGAATTGAAACGAGTTGTTGTAACAGGTCTTGGAGCAATTACCCCTTTAGGTAATACTATTAATGAGTTTTGGGAAAATCTTAAAAACGGAGTAAGTGGTTCAGACCTGATCACTCGTTTCGATACCGAAAAGTTTAAAACGAAATTTGCATGTGAAGTAAAAAACTACAATGTAAATAACTACTTCGACAGGAAAGAATCAAGAAAACTGGATCTTTATGCGCAATATGCACTGATAGCAGCCGACGAAGCAGTCAGGGATTCAAAGATTGATTTATCTGCTATCAATCTTGATAAGTCAGGTGTTATATGGTCTTCCGGCATTGGGGGGTTACAGACTTTTTTTGAGGAGATCGCGGGATTTGTAAAGGGAGATTATACGCCGCGTTTCAGTCCTTTTTTCATCCCGAAAATGATATCCGATATTGCATCAGGACATATTTCCATTAAATATGGATTCAGGGGTCCCAATTTCAGTACCGTTTCTGCATGCGCATCTTCAACCAATGCACTAATAGATGCCCTCAATTATATAAGGTTGGGGAAAGCAGATCTTTTTATTACAGGTGGTTCAGAGGCGGCCATAAATGAAGCAGGCCTTGGAGGGTTCAATGCAATGCAGGCTCTTTCGACCAATAATGAATCATATCAAACAGCCTCCAGGCCATTCGACGCTACAAGAGATGGTTTTGTCATGGGGGAAGGTGGCGGAGCACTGATACTGGAAGAATATGAACATGCCATTAAACGCGGGGCAACTATTTATGCTGAAGTTGCCGGAGGAGGAATGAGTGCAGATGCCTACCATCTAACGGCCCCGCATCCCGAAGGGCTTGGTGCAGCCAAAGTTATGGAAAATGCCATTGATGATTCCGGACTCAGACCGGAGGATGTTGATTATATAAATGTTCACGGAACAGCTACTCCGCTTGGAGATATAGCTGAGGTTAAAGGCATTAAAATGGTTTTCGGCGATCATTCCTACAAGCTTAATATCAGTGCGACCAAATCGATGACCGGACATCTGCTCGGCGCAGCCGGCGCAGTAGAATCTATAGCCTCAATAATGGCCATTAAAAATGACCTTATACCCCCTACAATAAATTTCAAACACGAGGATCCCGATCTTGACAATAAAATGAATTTCACTTTCAACAAAGCACAGTCGAGAAAAGTTGGTGTGGCATTAAGCAATACATTTGGTTTTGGGGGACACAATTCATCAGTTGTTTTTAAGAAACTGCAATAACCAGGTGCTCATTACCCTGATTAAATTTAAGTACCTCTCCTTTTTCAGGGAAAAGACACTGAGAAGGAGAGTCGTTTCCCTGACAGGTATTAGCCCGAAAAGCATTAACCTTTATAAATCTGCTATTACTCATAAATCCCTCAACAATCTGCCGTCCGAGGACCTCTCCAACGACGACAATGAAAGGCTCGAGTTCCTCGGTGATGCCATATTAAGTGCTGTTATTGCCGATTATCTTTTCAGGAAATATCCCGGATGCAAAGAAGGTTTACTAACCCTGATGAGGTCTAAAATGGTCAACCGGGAGAACCTGAATAATGTTGCAATTTTGATGGGTTTTGACAAGATGGTATTAATACCCAAAAACGGGATCCCTGCCAAAAAAAATATCTATGGGAATGCCCTGGAAGCTATCATCGGAGCCATTTACATCGATAAGGGTTTTAAAAAGGCTAAGCAATTCATCAAATCAAGAATCATCAGGCTCCATCCAGATATTGACCAACTTGTGTGTGATGACCTGGATTTTAAGAGCAGGATCATTCGGTGGGGACAAAAAAGCAAGCAGGAAATCAGCTTTGAAAGCTATGAACTAAATAAACCCAACACACCCGAACCGGTATTCGTCGCTACTGTTTACATTGAAAAGAACCCGGCAGGTGAGGGCCTGGGGACCACAAAGAAAAAGGCTCAGCAGGATGCTGCCCGTAAAGCACTCGAAAACCTGCCTTCCTGACCCTTCAGATACAATAATAAATTAAAAGTACCGCTTATTATATTGAAGCTAAAACAATATGATCAATGAAGAGGAGGGTTCACAAACTGATAATATCAGATCCCAATCCTTATAAACTATTGGGCATATCTTCACATGAAAATGATTATCGCCTTAGCTGGGCATTAAATAGTGACCTTGGATTTAATTTCTGTAAGACAGAAAATTTAACTGTTCAACCCAATGACGAGGAAGAGAAACTGGAATTTTCGGTATTTCAGTCTGTTTCACAAAATAGCCAACAAAAAATGTATCTCATATCCAACAGATGTCCCAATGGCTTTCTCATACCCGAAATGAAAAACATTGATTTTTTTCTACAGGTTTTTGGAGAAATTAATCAGGAAGAAATAGACACGATTGTTTCAAGACTTAAACCCATTGATATCGTATCTGCAGTGTTTGAGATAATACCGGATAAATTAAAAAAACCGGAAAATCTACCACAAGAATAATAAGTTTTATACTATATCATTACAAATTATGTTCGACGTTAAAAAGTGTTAAAGAATAAACTTTGCTGTTCTGAGTAAGTTATCTTTGCGTTAAATAAATACGATGGATTTATGAGCAGAAAAATTATCTGGATACTGATTGGTGTAATGTCTGTTGCCACTATCGGACTGATAATTGTTCAGAGCTACTGGATAAAAAATGCCGTAAGTGTCAAGGAGCAGCAATTCAGGTTTCATGCCTCCCGTACACTGGGAACGGTAACTAACGAGCTGGAAAAACAGGAAGCCTTAACCTTAGTGCTTAGCGAGTTACGACCCTCCTCTTACGTTGACAGCATAACCTATTCATCCGGATTTACAATTAACTTTAACCACCAGTATTTTTCAGGCACTCAATCAGGCCGGTACAGCACTTACTCTTATTCAGAACAGCAAACCGGTCGGATAGCAAGCAGTAACCAGGGCAGTCTCTTCAAAAATGATCCTGCACAAATTAACCTCAGTAACGTTGACTCCATCAGGATCTTCAGCCGTTACCAGAATCTCCCCGGTCCGACTCAACATTTGGCAAGAACGATTTCCAACAGGGCAATAATGGTAGATAAGATTATTGAAGAGATGTTGAGCTTTAATAGATGTATTGAGGAACGGCTGAGTAAATCACTTCTTGACAGCCTTATAAAAAAGGAGATGCTAAATGCCGGCATCAATATTGATTATGAATTTGCGGTTCGGAATCAGGAAGGCAAATTTGTACTTGCTTCGGAAGATTTCGAAGAGCAACCTGACATGTTCATGAGAAAGCTTTTCCCAGGTGAATCATTCATGTTCCCAAGCTATCTCGCATTGTATTTCCCCGAACAGAAATCATACATTATTCAGTCGGTTGGGTTCATGGTTGGGTCTTCGACATTACTCACCCTAATTATCCTTGGTACTTTTGCTTTCACTATCTACATAATAATCAAACAAAAGAAGCTCTCGGAAATAAAAACAGATTTTGTAAACAACATGACCCATGAGCTGAAAACACCAATCTCAACAATATCACTTGCATCACAAATGTTGCGTGACAACAGTATTCCCCTGGAGAATAAAAACTTTGAAAACATCTCCAATGTTATTTTCGACGAAAGCAAACGTTTGGGGTTCCAGGTCGAGAAAGTATTGCAGATGGCAATTTTTGAGAAAGGTAAATTAAAAATCAAACGTCAGGAAATTGATGTACACGATTTGATAACAAACGTGGTAAATAATTTCATAATTCAGGTCAGGAATCAGAATGGAGAGATAGTACAGCATCTTAATGCAAAAAACCCTATCTTAAAAATTGATGAGGTACATTTCACCAATATTATTTTTAACCTGTTGGATAATGCCGTTAAATACAGTAATGGTATCACGCATATTACTGTTGAAACGAGAAGCACAAATAACCACTTTTATATATACATTGAGGATAAAGGGGTTGGAATTACCAAAGAAAACCAAAAAAGAATATTTGAGCAGTTTTACAGGGTCCCTACCGGAAACATACATAATGTAAAGGGATTCGGACTGGGTCTTAGTTATGTAAAGAAAATAGTTGAGGAACATGATGGCCGCATAAATATTTATAGTGAGCCAAAAAAAGGTACCAGGTTTGAAATTGACCTGCCCTTGAATAATAATTCTAATGACGACAAACAAAACCAAAATACTATTAGCTGAAGACGATGAGAATCTGGGTTTGCTGCTCAGAGAATATCTCATGGCCAAAGGTTTTGAAACAAACCTTTTTGCCAACGGAGAGCAGGCCTTCAGGGATTTTGTCAAAACACAGTATGATATCTGCATACTAGACATTATGATGCCTGTAAAGGATGGTTATACGCTTGCCAGGGAGATAAGACAGATTGATGAAGATATCCCGATAATCTTTCTTACCGCCAAATCGATGAAAGAGGATGTGATCGAAGGATTTTCAATAGGAGCTGACGACTATATTACCAAGCCCTTCAGTATGGAAGAGCTTCTTTTCAGAATTGAAGCAATACTTAAAAGAACCAGCAATACTTATAAAACACCTCCTCCCGAACAGTTTAAGATTGGGAAGTATCTTTTTGATATCAAAAAACAAACCCTGGAGAGTGAAGATAAAACTACCCGCCTGACGACAAAAGAATCAGAATTGCTAAAGCTTCTCTGCAGTCACCAAAACAAAATCCTTGACCGTAATTTTGCACTGAAGACCATATGGCTGGATGACAATTACTTTAATGCCAGAAGTATGGATGTTTACATAACCAAATTAAGAAAATATCTGAAAGACGATGAATCAGTTGAGATAGTCAACGTTCACGGCAAAGGATTTAAGCTGGTAATGTAAACCGGGTTTATGCTTATTGGGATTTTTTAATCCCCGGTAATAAAAAAATCAAACTAAAAAAAGCTAAATTGGCAAGTTCAATTTAGCTTTTCGCTATAATGAACTTGTTATATGGGAAAAAAAACATTTCTATTCGTATTGATAACAATCTTGCTGTTTGTTTCATCAATCGCTTCTGCTCAAAGAACCAATATCAGTTTAAGTCCTGAGGCAAAAATTACTCTTCTCACCTGCTCACCCGGAGATGAATTATACTCTGTATTCGGACACAGCGCTATACGGGCAAAAGACTCCCTGATGGATCTGGATATTGTATTCAATTACGGAACATTTGACTTCTCCGACCCTAATTTTTATACTAATTTTGTCAGGGGTAAGCTTAACTATGTTCTTTCTGTAGCAGAATTCCGGCATTTTGAGTATGATTATCTTATGGAAGGACGCTGGATATGGGAACAAGAACTAAATATAAATCCTCAGGAAAGACAGTTTCTCTTTGACTCTCTGATTATTAACTATCTGCCCGAAAACCGATACTATCTTTATGATTTCTTTTTTGATAACTGTGCTACACGTATACGAGACATTTTTGTTGAAGCCATAGACAGTGAAATAATCTTCGATTACCAGGTTCTTGATCAGGGTCAGAGCTTCAGGGAATTACTGATGCCCTACCTGACCGAAAAACCGTGGGCCAGACTTGGAATAAATCTCGCACTGGGAATGCCCGCCGATAAAACAGCCTCTCCATGGGATTATATGTTTCTGCCTGATCATATGATGACAGTATTTGAACATGCACAGCTAAAATCAGATAATAATATTTCTGGTTTCACCCCGGGAAGCAGGGTTATTCTTGAGGGGGCTGAACTTCAAGGGGCAAGATTCCCTTATGCACCGCTATTGATTTTTCTGATTGTTTTGCTGGTAACAATAATAATATCATACCGCGATCTGCAGTCCGCAAGACTATCCTTTTGGTATGACCGATTGCTTTTTGGATCAGTTGGTCTGCTGGGACTGCTTATAACATTTCTCTGGTTTGGGACTGACCACCAGGTTACCGTCCGGAACCTGAACATTATCTGGGCTCACCCCCTGCATCTTTTAATATGCCTGTTCTTATCTGGTAAAAAGCATCGTGCGTTACTGTTATATTACTTTGGTGCAAACCTCGGACTGCTTATTCTGCTACTTCTATCCTGGCCTGTTTTGCCCCAGGCACTTCCATGGACGGTAATACCGGTGATAATTGCTCTGATAGTTCGTTCTGCTCTAATAGTCAGGATTCTTTCGCATGATACAGGAATAATTGGTGCTTACAGACGGGAATCTACCTCTTCCTGATCCAGCCCCCTCATCTCTGCCCGCATCAGTAAAATCATGATAATGGCCTGTTAGTTCCATTATTAAATATTACCGCTTTAGTGGTCTGAACTCCTTTGATGCTGATGAAACAGAAGAAACCTGGAAAAACCCCCTTGCACCCTCACTCATATTAGTGGGAATATTTGCCGGTGGTGCTCCTGCGAAAGGATTGCCGGACAGATCGGTTTGAAAAAAGAATATCTGATAAAACTCATACTTCTCCCTTGATATGCTACGCATTTTCAGGGTCAGTATGTCGCCCTCCATTATTTCATCTTCGCTAATTGTTGCGACAGACCGTGAAACATACTTTCCCAGATTTTCATCACTGATAACGGTCTTCTGTGCAGGACTTGCAGTCACTAAGGTACCTGCTATATCCAGGTCAACCAGATAATGGTCCCCCTTCCCGTGAAGTTCACTGAAATGGATGAAAATATCATAACGTTTTTCATCAATCAGCCCGATCTGGGAAAAAAAGCTCAGCCTTAACGTTATAGAATCAATTTCAGGAACGGGTCTGTATTCACTGCGGGATACAAAAATTTTATCATCGTGCTCAATTGTGAGTTTATAGGATACATCTGTTAATTCTCCGCCAATATTCTCGTTGATGTAATATCCCTTCAGGCTGTCAATGTCGCTTTCGGTAAAAATAAAATCTGTTTCACCGTCGTTCACTTTAACAATTGCATTTCTGACAGGACGGCCTTCACTTACATCATAGTAGGAACTGGAATAACTAAGCCTTATCCACTGTCCCGGAGAGGTATCATCAATATTAGCCTCCACAATCAGGTAAAGCCCCTCCCGGTCGGAGAGATCAAGTATTACCTCTTTTTCACAGGAAACTGATATAACAGTTAATACAGCGATAAAAAGTAACAAGGGATTTTTCTTTACACTATTGATTGATATATTTCTGCTATTCATATCTCTTCTGTTTCCAATGGATATTATTACAATATTAAAAATTAAAATTCCACGTCACTGCCGGCACAGGACCTGGAATATAAAAAAATGAAGACCTCGGAATTCCCGGTCTGTCGCCATCTTCGGCAAAAGATACAGAAATGGGATTTACACGACCGTAAACATTGAATATTGAGAAGTTCCAGCTGCTGTTGAATCTTCTGCCTCCTGACGAGCCACCGGGAGTATAGGTGACAGAGAGGTCAAGCCTGTGATAATCTGGCAACCGGTTTGAATTCCGCTCTGCATATATGGGAGCAAAGGCCCCCTGGTAATACATCTTTCCGGCAGGAAGTGTAAAGGCCCTGCCGGATGACCAGACCAGGTTCAGGGATGCACTGAGAGCAGAAGTTATGGCATAACCTCCGGATATGCTCAGGTCATGACGCCTGTCGTTTGGAGCAAAATATGCCTTCCCGTTATTAATTCCCTCTATCTTTCTCCTTGTCCGCGACCAGGTATAACCCGCAAAACCTGTAAACCGTCCTTCATCCTTACGAATAAGTAATTCAGCTCCGTATGACCAGCCATCTCCTATGCGCAGCTGACTCACTAAAAGCTCATTACCCAGAATGTCGCCATTATCTATAACATCAGAAATATTTCTCATATCCTTGTAATAAAACTCAACCGAAGTTTCCACCTGATCGGACAAAAAGTTCCTGAAGTATCCCACGGCTACCTGGTCCGCCACCTGCGGAGGAATATTAGTGCTGCTTGTATACCAGACATCATAGGGTGCTACTGATTGTGCACTCTGAGCCTGCTGGATATACTGTATCATCCTGTTATAGCCAGCCTTTACAGAACTGTTGGCGTTGATGATAAACCGCAGGCTCAGGCGGGGCTCCCAACCGTAAAATGTGTCATAAACATTGCCTCTTTCGAGGAAGACGGTATCGGATACTTCCCACTCTAGTGGCTGGGTTTTATCAAAGAGATACTGTTTTCCCGGTCCAATAATACTGAAAGCTGAGCCCCTGGCACCATATACGAGAACCAGCCGGTTATCAAACAGCCTCTGCTCATTATTGAAATAGATGCCATGTTCAAGTGCATTTCCGGGCGACAACTCTATGGTGGTTTCGGAGGCTCCCTCTGAAGAGGCTCTTATGATCCCCGGATCTAGCATATGGTATATGCTGCTAACTCCGAAAGACAGGGTATTATTATCATTAAGCAGATATGAAAAGTCGGATTTAAGGTTAATATTGTCAATTGATGACTGCCATCTGAAAGTGGCAGGACCGATATCGCCTGTAATATTGAAACTGTAATTGCTGTAGTTCAATGAAAAGTTCCCAAAGAACCTGTCAGAGAAGATCCTGTTCCATCTCAGACTACCGGTGGCATTGCCCCAGTCAAATCCGAAAAAGTCGCTGAAAGCGGTAAGATCTTTCCCATAATAGCCCGATATGAAAATACGGTTCCTGTCATCAACCACGTAATTCATTTTTGCATTCAGGTCATAGAAAAACAACCTGGTATCTCTCTGGTTTTCATCGGGTGAGAGCTTCAGAAACAGGTCCGCGTAAGTCCTCCGCCCTGCAACCAGAAAACTGCTCCTTCCCTTCTGAACCGGCCCTTCCAGACTTACCCTGCTGGAAATAAGCCCAATACCTCCATTGACTTTGTACTCGTCCATGCTGCCGCTCTTCATCCCGATATCCAGAACTGACGACAACCTTCCCCCGTAAGAGGGATGTATGCCTCCCTTGTAAAGTCTCAGATCAGAAACAGCATCAGGATTGAAAACAGAAAAGAAATTAAAAAGGTGTGAGGCGTTAAATACAACAGCGTCATCAAACAGCACAAGATTCTGGTCAGCATCACCTCCGCGTACAAAAAATCCGGTATTGCCGTCACCGGCGGACTGCACCCCGGGAAGAAGCTGGACAGTCCGCAATACATCAACCTCGCCCAGGAATGCCGGGACACTGCGTATCGTCTCCATGCTTACAGCAATGGCACTCATCTCGGCCTGCTCCACGTTGCGGTCGGCTGCCCGCGCAGATACAACAACTTCATCAAGGCTGACTGCTGAACTTACGAGTTCCACATCAAGGCTGACATCCCTGTCCGGGCCCGGGCTTACCACTTTTTCAAAACTCCTGTAACCTACAAACGAAAAAACTATCCTGTATTCGCCCTCGGGCAGTGTTAGTCTGTAAGCCCCACCTGAACCGGTAACAACACCATATTGTATATCGGGCACAAAAACTGATGCGCCCACAAGTGTTTCACCGGTTTCGGTGTCCGTAACGGTGCCGCTTACCTCAAAATCCTGTGCAACAGCCCCCTGGTGGATAACCAGTGCAAAGATTAAAAATAATATTATTGTTGATCGTGATTTAATGCGAAACATAAAATGGCTGAAAAATAGTGCCGGAATTTTACTATACTGGTAAACTTCCTTATCCGGTACTTTATTGTTAATAATATTACCGCTAACAATAAACGACAGGATAAATTGATTGTTCAGTCTTTTCAATTATTTATAAACAATAAACCCTCTGCCGCAGCAACTACAATTTCATAGTGTTTCATGATATCATCAAAAATAAGGACAGGTGATGCAGTTTAACAGACATCAGGAGGCTTTGGAATCAGATCAGTTTAATGACAGGGAGGAAACTCAACATTTTATCAGACCACTTTTAGATAGTCAATAATAATCGTAACATTTTGCAAACAAAAACTGTAAAACTGTATGAAACAGATAAACCGGGAGAAAATATGCGATAAATATAAATAATCCTGGTGTTTTGCATTATATATAAAAATGCTTCACCTGGTTAATTTTTAAAAATAATTCATCAAGGATAATAATCTCTTTTACCATGCAAACATTGATTTTAGCATTCTTCATCTGGACGACCCTCTCATTTTCTGTGGCTTTTTGGGGTAAAAGCAGAAAGACAGGTTTCGTGAAAGCATTGATAATATCAATGATTTTTTCTCCGGTAACAGGCCTGATCATTGTCCTTCTGTCAGACAGAAGACCATGTACCGGAGCAAATATTCCGGAGGCAGATACATATATCGAAAAAGGGGTTTCAAGCTTTAACCTCGGAAAATTCCGTGAAGCCATCGAATATTTCAATAAGGTAATTGAACTTAACCCCTGCAATCCATCTGCATATTATAACCGGGGAAGCGTAAAATATGAATGCGGTGATACCGTAGAAGCTATTGTCGATTTTAACAGAGCGATTGAGTTAAACCCGGGCAATTCAAAAGCCTATCTTTACAGAGGCCGTGCAAGACTTGTACTAATAGGTAATGATAACGAAGCAATATCCGATTTTAAAAAGGCCGCGGAATTGGGCAACAAAGAAGCCCAGAAGATAATTAATGAAATGGGTATCGAACCAGCCGGGATCAGGAATACTTCAGCACCCTGAATCACAAGACTTTTTTAAAAATCCGGTAAGTGCCTGTTTGAATACTTCGAATTCAGGCAAGGGAGCCTCATTCATCTACAAGGAAGCCAATGCAAGATATAGACCTATAGCCTTCAGTGTAAGAGGCCGGGGTCTGCAAAGTGCAGTGGCCGAAGCTGAAGCAAGAATACTTGAAGCCGTTGACTTTCCATCCGGGTACCGGCATTGTCTCCGAGACTCAGCAACCACTGGCCCAGGTGGTAGTAGGCAGTATGATTACCGCACCTTTTGCCACACTCCTGGTCTTGCCGGTTTTGTATCAACTGGTTTATACCAGGAATAAATAAAATAGAGGTTGCCCTTCAAAGACAACCTCTACTTAAGCTAAAATTTCCCGGCTACTTAATTAACAACCTGTAGCCTCATCACCACACTATCGGTATCGGCTATCAACCTCACAATATAGGTGCCGGGCCGGAATTCTGAAACTGACTTGCTGATGTTATTCTCACCGGCAGGCAGCATACCCATATTTGTACCGGAGATTTTTTTCCCGGTTATTGAGTATATTTCCAGTGTAACATTCCGCATCTGATTCAGTTGAAAACGAATATTTATATTTTCACTGGCAGGATTCGGATAGACTGCTGCATCCATTTGACTGAATACATTAATCAGTTCGGTACTGGTTACCTGCGGTACCAATACAGCATCAATAACATGTACCACACCGTTCTCAGCCTCAAGATCAGCCACAATTACCCTGGCATCGTTGATAAAGACACCGTCGCCAGTGATCGTAACAACTATATCTGCTCCGAGCACTGTAGTAATCTCATCGCCATCACTCAGATCAGTTGACATGGCCTTGCCAGCTACAACATGGTAGAGCAGAATGTCGGTAAGGTCACCACTGGGATCAGCCAGCAGGTCGT
>SLKJ01000067.1 GCA_007134675.1 Bacteroidales bacterium | reverse complement strand
GTAAGTGCAAACATTTGTCCGACAGCCTGATCACTGCTGGCAGTTGACCGGAATGTCCAGTTTGGATGGTCGGCTCCGCGCGCCCAGATTAGTGCCGGACTGCCCGATGTCAGCTCCCTGTTTTCCCAGCCTTCTGTTTTTGTGTTTACGACAATATGATCACGTTCATAACTTCTGGCAAATAAACCCTCTATTCCGGTAATTGTATGAAGCCTTTCCATAGCTTCAAAAGATTCGTAAGCATTTATTTTTGCCTCCTGCGAGCCTGTTACATTGTAACGGAAAAGCTGACTCGCAATATACATCGCTGTCCATAAATTATCACTGGGTTGTGGCCCCATCTGTGCTGTTGAATAACCGCCGGGCAACCGGCTGACCGAACAGTTGAATCCATACCTTATGTTTTTTTCCCTGACCTGTTTTTCAAAAAACATTGCTTTTTCTTCCAGGGTCATTTCTTTGAAAAATATTTGTCCCAATCCTTTGTCGGTCAGTACCAATATACTGTTGTCAGGGCCCTCGGAAAGAGCAATTACCTGATTGCCCGGCAGCCATCTTTCGCCGGCATAATAACTGAATTGCCCATTATCATTAAGTTTGAATGCTCCCCGGGTAGAACCGAACCAGAGATCACCATTGATCTCGTTTATACAGTTAATCTCAGGCCAGGGAACTTTAGTTACTAATTCATTATCAGGAAATATAATGTATCCTTCAGCTGTTCCAATTGCAATCTTTTCGCTCGTACCAAGGGGTTGGGCTGAGTTTATGTTTATCCCTTCAAAAAGTGTATTGATTGAACCCGAGGAAGTAAGTTCAGCAACCTGGCTTGAAGTTGTAAGTATAAAGCGGTTTTTGGCAGGATGGTATTTTATCTCCCTGATCCCATCCAGTGCACCTTCCCAAAGCTTATCTCCGGACTGGTTTAAATAGACCAGCTTGGACCCGTCAGATACAAGAAAATGAAAACCCTGTCCTGCAGCAAAAATCCGTGCATCCGGCATCTGATGCTCTATTTGAATTTTCCCTGCCCACGCATTGCTGAAAACATGCTTGTCGTCCAGGTAAACGGTATGATTTTTATAAGTGATAATATCTGCTATCTTCTTTGGCAGCAAAGGAGTATATGAAAGGTCTCTGATTAGCCCTCCTGAATAGAAAAGGCTACCGTTATCGGGAACAAGAATCCCCTTTTCCGAAAGTATGTGTATATGATTATTACGGTCAGCGGAAATCGCAAGAAGCTCTTTTTCAAGCTGTTCTTCTGAGAGGTAGAATTTAATGCTGTAATCCTGTTCAAAGGGCTTGTCCACGTGAACCGGCTGTCCCTTTGCGTTATAATATCCTTCAGTAGAGGAGGGTTGCGAAGTACAACCGGTTAAAGCAACTATAAGAAGGAGGAATAAGATGATTCTTATTGCTAAAGTTTTTTCCATATCAGTAAGTATTTTATAAATAAGATGGTTTAAATAATGGTTTGGTTTATTATGTATAAATAAAGAGGTGCATTTTCCCTTAAAGATGCTGCAAAGGAGTATTTTTAAGGTATTTAAACAAACAATCACTTCGTACAATGATAGAAAAAATATTCCATAACTCTCCATAACAGCTCACTCTTTTTCCGGTAAAAATCAAAAAAGCATCCTTGAGCTTCACCGGCCGACAGATCAGCGGTGAGGGCGAATTGTTTTATGCCCCTTCATCCTGATTAATCAGAACCGTAAATTTTTAAATTGATTGGAAGAAGATAGATATTAGGTGAGTTAGTTACATATATACTGCCAGGATCTAACATAGTGAAATATTCTGGAGGGTGTCTAAAAGATATTTTATAAATTGCGCTAATTGGTAATTAACCGGTCAGACAAGATGAAGCTTTAAGTATGTTCCCCTAACCTGGACAAGCCAGAACCAAATAGGTTTGAATAATATTTTGCCAAAAAAAGCACGAATTTAAATTTTAAGCCACTAATAAAACAGGCTCTAGCGTTAGAAAAAAATGGTATACCGAAAATAAATACATTTAATTCATTTAAAAGATATTATTATGAAATATCCAACTAATTTATTAATGGTAATGCTTATTACAGGTTTTTCGCTTTCAGCTGTTTCAATGGATAATGATGAGGATGAAATTATTTCCATTTATGAAGGAAGCAGAGTCGTCTACGATGATAAGCTTGGTTTTGAGGAGTATCCTGTAGTTACCGGTGATTCTGATGTATTGGTCGTGGAGGGGGTGCTTCGACGGCAATGGTGCCAGGCCCCTGAAGGACGCTCTCCCCTGGAAATCATAAGGAATTACGAAAACGCCATCAGGTCAAGAGGGGGGGAGATCCTTTTCAGTACCCGTGATCCGCAGTCCACGAAGATTCTTGATGAAAACCTTTCCGATTATTTTAAAACGCATCGAAGGGACCGCGGTCTTTCAACCAGTGTGTTTTCGTATACCCATTTTCCCGGGGGAATGTCCGAATATATTGTAGGAAAAATTTCAACCGGTGAATCGGATGTTTATATAATAATTGCATCCGGCTACGGTCACTGGGCGGCCAGACAGGATAACGTCACTTTTTTTGAACTGGTGACAATCGAGGCAGAGCCTATGGAAATGGGTCTGGTTACGATGGATTCTCTCAGGGAAGGCCTTGAAGTTCAGGGTCGAGTTGCCGTCTACAACATATATTTCTATACAGGGGAATCAGCAGTCAGGCATGAGTCGACCGAAGCACTGGAGGTGATAACTGAATTTCTGAAGCAGAATCCAACGGAAAAGTATCTTGTGGTTGGCCATACAGACAACATTGGCAGCTATGACATGAATCTCGGACTCTCGGAAGCCAGAGCACGTGCTGTGGTTGAAATGCTGGTTGATGAATATGGTATTGCCCCGGAACAGCTTAAACCTGTTGGCGTCGGTCCGGCATCACCGGTGCTGAGTAATTCAACAGAGGAAGGAAGAGCAAGAAACAGGCGTGTTGAGATTGTGGAAATGTAGCTGTTTTTGCTGGCAAGGAATCTGTTTTATTATCCCAATTACCTATATTTG
>SLKJ01000200.1 GCA_007134675.1 Bacteroidales bacterium | reverse complement strand
GCCACAGGATCATTTGCAGTGGCATATTTTACCTCCAGAATAATCGATCTGAAATGGTACACATGGGTAATATTTTTCTGGGCAGTAATATTCTCATACAGCCGGATTTACATAGGTGTCCATTACCCGGGAGACAGCATTTTCGGGGCACTTCTTGGATTCTTCCTGGCCTGGATGATGCTGAGAGTTTGGATTGCCATGGGCAGGGCATGGTTTCCCTCGCTTCTTCCCGGTCCACTGCGATAAATCTGATTATTGAACCACATTCACATCTCCCACGGCACGACCAAAATGTTCCTGAGTGCTAAGAGCCACTGAAATTTTGTTTTACGGATCAGTTTTGGCATATAAATTGCCATTGGATTGTCATGACCTTCAATTAAAAAACAATGGCCAGAAACCCTGATGATAAATCAGACCCAAATCCGGTCGTATTTATTACCTTTGCTGTGAACCGGTCAATCTTATAATAACCCCGGAAATATATCTTTTAACAATGATAATAAGGAAGGTATTAATAACCATGCTGGTAATTGTTTCTGCCGGGTGTTCAGTTTTGAGAAAAACAGCTGAAGAACCTGACAATGAAGTAGAGCAGATTACCATAACCGGATTCAAGGCAACGGGCAATGAGCCGTTTTGGGCAATGGAGATTGAGTTTGACAACCTGCTCAGATTCACAAGCCTGACCGAAGAGTTCCCCGAGATTGAATTCCAGATGCCCCAACCGGAAAAAAGTGACGACCCTTCAGTGATTAAGTACTCTACCAGAACCTATAATGCACAAGCCGAGGTGATCATTTTACGTGAGGAGTGCACTGATAATATGAAGGGTACACGGTTTCCATATACGGTAACCTTTTCATTGAGGAGAAGCCCTGATGACGTTTTTACTGTATTCAGGGGCTGCGGTCAGTATCTTGGAACATACCGGCTGAATGATATCTGGGTGCTTGAAAAGATTGACGGTAAACCAGTTGAAATACCCCAGTCCAGGCAGAAACCTACCATGAAGGTTGACCTGGCAGGAAGAACTGTATCCGGATACGGTGGATGCAACAGGTATCACGGCAGGGCTGAACTGGTAAACAATGTTCTGGTTACCGGAAATATCCTGTCAACAAGAATGGCATGTATCGACACGCAGGAAATTGAAAACCGTTTCCTCAAAACAATCTCATCACAGTCCCTCGAATTTGAGATAGATGATAAGGGTCTGCATATGACCGACGGAGAAACGGAACTGTTTTTCAGCAGGGCGGAATAATAAATTCCCTGATGTCGTGAACATTGCATGCTGGATTTTACAGGAGTGGACTGCAAAGGTGCCTCCCACAATTGGCAATCCATATTTAAGACTGGTTGGTCACAGATAATGAAGCAGAATCTAATTAACGCCCCTGACGTTCATTTTGATCCCGAACACCTCATCCATAGCGGTAATGAACAACATGTCCCGGTCAGGCCCTGCAAAACAGATATTGGCGGTCCAGCGCTTGTCCACCGGAATATGTGCTATCTGCTCACCATTTTTGTCAAATACTGTAACACCCCGACCCGTCAGGTAGACATTCCCCCTGTCATCCATGGTCATGCCATCAGAGCCCAGCTCACAAAAAAGCCGGCGGTTTGAAAGAGTACCGTCTTCATTGATATCATAGGCATAGGTCTTGTCGTCGCCTATATCTGCTACGTACAATGTCCTGCCGTCAGGTGTGCCGATTATGCCGTTGGGCTTTACAAGGTCTTCGTCAACCCTGAAAAAGCTGCTGCCGTCGGTACTCAGAAAATAGACATGCTCGCCGTCCTGCTGCATCTCAGGATCGCGTTCCCAGTAGCCCCTTTTATAGAGAGGGTCGGTAAAATACATACCCCCATCGGGACGTACCCACACGTCATTGGGACCGTTTAACAGCTTACCATCCCAGCTATCAACGAGAACGGTGACCTCTCCCGTATTGATATCGATAGACCAAAGCTCATTGTCCATATCAGCACAACTGATCAAATTCCCGCTTTTGTCAAAATACATACCGTTGGAGCGGCCGGCATCTTCCATGAATACCGAGAATTCACCGGTAGCCCAGTCCCACTTTACTATCGTATTGTTGGGTTGGTCGGTAAAATAGACATTTCCGTCGGCATCGGGTGCCGGACCCTCGGTAAACATAAAGCCTTCTCCAAGAAGTTCAAGTTTAGCTCCTGCGGCAATAATATTGTTCTTGTCCATTATCTGTGCGTTTACTGATAGAAAAGGAAATAAAAGAAAAAAACACGTTATGATTATCATTGAGGGACAAAGATCTTGCATTTTGCAATGGGTCATATGAAGCCATGAGTGTTGTTCTTTACTGTTTCGCATGATATGATTGTTTAATTTGTAATCCGATATCAGCAAAAATATTTAAATCCGGAGAATTATCAATATACTTACCAACTAAATAATCCCTGATATCACCGGTAAATATGGAGTCGAACGGAACAGTTAAAAACCATTTTCAGGATTAAGCATTATCAGACCATATGAAATCTTAATTTGTTAGGATCATCTGCTATCCCGAAAGTGACTTCCGGAAAAATATATCTGGTTATCGGGCCAGCATGTTGTCAACCGAGTATTTACCAGCTCCGCTGAAAAGGAATCCGGTAAATACAGCTATCCCCTTGGTAGTGTGAAGAATGGTGTTTTGCGGATCACCGTTGACGACATGCATAATTGTGGCCATTATCATTGTAAATAGCATCATTGCGGCAAATGGTCTGGTAAGTAACCCGAGAACAAGGAACAAGCCACCTACAAATTCAGCTATGGCAGCCAGGAAACCCCAGAAAGCAGGGGCAAACCCGAGGCCTATATTCCCCATGGCACCTCCAAGCCATGTCCAGGTTTCAACTCCTCCCGTTATCTTGGGCCAGCCATGAAACATAAAAATTACACCAAATCCCACCCTTATTACCAGTAGGGCAAAATGCATTGATCCTGTCGAAGTTTTTAAGATTTTCCCACTCATTTTTTCTGATTTATTTTTTTGTTTTGACCTCTGTTATGGATTAACCTCTTTTTTGTTTTGACCAATATATTTGTTCAGACCAATATTTTGGGTTAACCTTTTTTATTTCATAAATCTTTGTATTATTAAAATTTCTTATATTCCCCAATAATCTCAGGAATAGTTAAATAACAATCATGCTAATAAAATGTTTTATCTTTAAACACTTTTTAACAGCAGATGCTATCTTTTTCAGTAACAGCAGATGCTATCCGGCCACCTTCCTCAGCCAAAAGTCCCCGCCCAAAAAATTCTTATCTCAAACAGTCCTGTAAATTCAAGGAACCTGATCATTATAAAATACCCTCGCAAAAAAGCAAACCTGTTCCGGATCCCGTGTATAACTACACTCCTTCTTTCTCCAGCATGCCCAGTGCTCGTTCAACAGCATTAAACATGGGCTGGTTGCTGATCTGGCTTCCAACAGCTCTGTCCATCCAGTGCTGTGGTGTCAGGTTCCCCAGTGAAAAGATTCTCAGTATCTCATCAGCAAAATCCCTCCCGGCAATGTACTCCTCCAGCTGGAACATAATAAGCCTGCCATAGGGGTAGTTGGAAAGGTAGAGCGGGTTCTGGATCATGTGTGAATAGATGGCAAGCAAGGGAATATCATTTTCACCGAATATACCTGCAAAATATTCATTCCATATTTCTATGGCGATATCAATAACTGCAACTTTCAGCTCTTCAGGGGTGGCCTGCGGATTGTCATACATCCATTTCCAAACGTTCATGTCAACCAGTGAAACACCCATCATCTCAAAGTTGTTCCAGAAAAAGTCAAGAACATCGAGATGCTCCTTCATGAGGTCATCTTCCTCCAGGCCCAGCAGTTCCAGGTCCCTGGCCTGGAACATGAATGCAAGGGCTTCAGTGAAAGCAGTGTTGGGGATACCATTCACAAAATAATTGTCTACCATGTAAACACTGATAGTCTGTTCAACATTATGCCCGAATTCATGCACCGCGATGTTGTATCCTTTGTAATCCATGCCATCTCTTCCTATCCGGGTTCTCAGATGGGACGGTTTGCTGCGCATCGATGCTCTCCATGCGTGCCCTGACCCCCTTGCAGCGTCAACATCAATTCTGGATCCGATGAATTCTGCTTTTTCCCTGTCAAAGCCAAGTTGTACAAGCATTCGGGGAAGGTCTCTGTTCATTGCCTCAGCATCCGGATACCGTGCCATTGTTATCCTGTCGAGATCCTCCTCCGAAATGGAGCTGCGGGCCTTAAATCCATCATACCAGAGATCATAGGGACGAAGCGGACGGCCGAGCCTGTCGCTTATTAGTCTGGCCACATCTGCAAGCAATGGCGATGATGCGTATTCCCTGAAAAGGTCCTCAACCTCCTGCTGGGGAATCTCCATACCCCTGTCAAAGCTCCTCTCAATATATGTATCAGTATCAGGATAATATGGATCCATTTTTTTGAGGGCATTGAATATGTTACTCAGATGAGAATACCTTACTGCCCCTTCAGGGGTGACATCGGCTTTTTCACCATTTTTCCAGACTTCATTGGAAAAGGGGTTCCACAAGAATTGATCATTATTGATAACCTCTGATGGTATGTCCTGGTTTATGATACGAAGCATCACATTGTAGAGCATTTCCTGCTTCTCCTCCCCCCCCGGCTGCCCGTAATTGGACTTTATCTCATCACGAATATTCCAGTGCGCCAGCAATTTCATATCCTCAGGGAAAAGGGTCTCTCCGTCATCGTTCAGAAGGCGACCGGCAAAAATATTATATTCAGAGATATACATACCGGCCTGGCTTGATACCCGGGCGTAGTCCTGAAAAAGAGCAGGAGGCACCCTTGAAGTGTAATAGTCCCCAAGCCTCGCAAAACCCCACTGCCTGTCGTCCCAGTCCCCTCCATAACGATTCTTCTCTTCAAGCGTGTAGAAAGGAAAGTTAAGTGCGATGAAAAATGCTATCCTGTTCCTGAAAAAATCATCGGTCACATGGGCTGCAGGACTAAAGGCCCCAAACATCCTGTCAATCGGATGGAGCGGACCGGCATCCTCGTGAATAGGCCGGTTTATCTCAAGTGAAATACGGTTCATATATCCGAAGATATACTCGAAATTATTTGCCAGTCTGTCGAAAACCAGATCCAGCTCCCTGTTGTCTGAAATAAAGTTTTCAAGGCAGAAACTTTCGAATGCCTCAATATCGCCATCGTCGCTTTTCCAGAGTGAGGCAACCTGCTTCACCCCCCGCCTTATCCGTTCAGAGTGTTGTGCGCCATGGTCAGCTTCGAGCCGGCTTATTACCGTTGCTATCGTCTTGTCATCGATTGGACTCATATTATCAGATATTCTGTTATCCCTGCTGCATGAACCTATAAAAAAGATCAAAAAAAGAAATAAAATAAAACTTTTCATAGTGAGCTGTATTTATAATGAGTTTATAAATAATTTGAGTTAATGCCCCGGCAAGTCAGAATATTTTATACATGCTGATCACACCAGGTTGTTATATACTTTAAGTATAACAAATTTAAGCGATAAAACTTGTTCAATGACAATTTAACAATCGCTATTTTTATGATTTTTGTCATAACGGGTTCCGGGCATGCAACAACACTTATTTTTTCTTCGTCTTTTTAATAAATACCAAAAAACGAATCCAGAATGCATATCCGGCATATTTTACGTTCAGCTTTGCTGTCATTGCGGACAAACCTCAGGTATACCCTGATCAATATTACAGGGTTGGCCACAGGGCTAACTGTATTTATTCTGATTGTAATTTTCGTACATTCACAATATTCATTCAACACACATATACCCCATGCAGATGAGCTGTTCAGGCTGGAACGTGGTTTTCACGGTATCACCAATGCTGTTGAAGCCGAACCGTTATCATCGGGCATTCCAGAAATAAAAAGCTATTGCAGATTCACAAAAATATGGGGATCGATGTTTTACAGACCTGATGAGCAACAGCCTTTAATAAGGGCAGAGATTGATGCCGTGGTTGGCGACCCCTCATTTATTGATATGTTTGATATTGAAATAACCGAAAGGTCGGCAGAAAGACTGCTCATGTCACCAGGGTCGGTTGTCATATCAAAGAATCTGGCAGAAAGGCTTTTCGGAGACAGCCAGGCTGTCGGACAGGTGGTATCAATGAAAAACATGCATGACCTTATAGTCGAAGCAGTATTCGAAAGCCTTCCGGCTTCATCATCACTGGAATTCAATGCAATATTCCCCCTTGAATATCTTATCCGCACCTCGGGTAATCCGCAATATTTAGAGAATACCGGCCAATGGGGCTATGAAACTTTCTTCCGGCTCAACCCTGAAAACCGGGAGATAGTAACCGGCAAACTGCAAGATGAACTGGATATTATATATGGAAATTCAGCAACTGCACCAAGGGAGGCAACCTTGCGGCCCCTGAGAGAGATATACTTTTCAGAAATAAGCGATTTTCACAGACATGGAGATAAGAAGAATACTTCCATTTTTATAATAGTCGCTGGCTTTGTACTGCTTATTGCTGCAATAAATTTCATAAACCTGTCCACTGCCCAGTCAGCTAAAAGATCAAAGGAGACAGGGCTTAAAAAGATACTTGGCGCAGAAAGATCCGGACTGATAACGCAAATCTGCACCGAAGGTGTTATTACCGTCCTTGCCTCAATCATTATAGCTCTTGCCGTTACCGAACTGCTTTTACCATGGTATTCGGATTTTGTAAATATCGACCTGAGCATAAATTATTCGGCCATTAATATGATAATTATTTTAATCGGGATTCCTCTTCTGCTGGGCTCGCTATCCGGACTTTTCCCTGCTTTTTACCTGAGCCGGGTCACGCCGGTGAGTGTCCTCAAAAAGGAGATGAATACCGGAAAAGGCGGCGCAAAGTTACGGACCTTTTTGACCATCTTCCAGTTCAGCATAAGTATTTTTCTTATCATCGGCACCGTTGTTGTCAACAAGCAGCTCCGTTACATAAGTTCATTCGACCCCGGTTATGATACCTCTGATATTATTGAAGTATCTCTCAACAACCAGATATCGGAAAGATTTGATGTATTCAAACAGGCCTGCCTTTCCAATCCCTCCATAAAAGGAGTGACACGCACCAACCAGTCTCCTTACCGGGCAGGCAATGTATGGAGCGTTTTTCACGGAGAAAAGAACTTCACCTGGCCATTTATGCAGGTTGACGAGGACTTTGCCAGGGTGTTCGGACTGGAAATCAAAGCTGGCGAGGATTTTTCAGAAAGTATGCTTCAACGGGAAACATGGTTGTTTTTAGTAAATGAGGCAGTTATAGGAGCTTTTGAAACCTCAGATATTTTAAGCGAGAAAATCAACAATCATGAGATAGTCGGTGTTGTAAACAACTTTCATACAGCCTCACTTAAATCAGAGATCCGGCCGGTTACGATCCTTCTATCTCCCCAGGCGGCACAAGCTTATACATATATTAAAACAGACCATCTCAATCCCTCAGGGAGTCTTGAGGCAGTCAGGAAGATATGGGACGAACTGTCTCCTGACTATCCATTCGAATATGAGTACCTGGAGGACAAAATCATGGCCGCCTATATTGAAGAGAAAAAGTTCGGAGAGCTTTTCACATATTTTTCAATAATTTCAATACTTATTTCATGTCTGGGACTATTTGCCCTGGCATCATTTACAACCCAGAACAGAATAAAGGAAATATGTATAAGGAAAGTGCATGGTGCCACAAGCTTTGGAATAAGCCTGCTGCTATCAGGGGGGCTTACCAGGAAAGTAATTGTTGCCAACCTGGTGGCATGGCCGGCGGCCTGGTTTTTTATGCAAAACTGGCTGGAAAATTTCGTTTACAGAACCAAACCCGGATTGGGAGAATTCCTGCTGGCCGCTACTATTGCCCAGGTTATTGCACTGGCAACGGTATCATGGCATGTTTACACCACCTCGCTGAAAAATCCGGCAGAAACACTCAAGTATGAGTAGCAGGGCACTACAGATCAGTCTTTGACGAGGCTGACCGAGATTGTATGTTTTGGGAAGATCTCCGTCTCCAGTCCGGGATCATTCATTATTGCTTCAACAAAATTTTCCATTGACCGGTCACGGCCGGTTACGTTGTGTGCGGTTATTACCCCTCCCTTTACCATTCGGTGCCTGACCAGCTGAAGGTAATCATAGTACTCCGGTTTATGGGCATCAATAAAAACAAAATCAAAATTCCCCGGAACCTCCGGAATTCCAACAAGCGCATCAGCGGTTATTACCGTTATGACCTGGTTCAGTCCGGCGTCCCTGAAGTTTTTTCTGGCTTCATTTGCAGCCCTGGGGTCAATTTCAATTGTTACCAGCTCCCCCCCGTTCTGCTTCAGTGCAAGTCCTATCCACAATCCGCTATAGCCGTTGGACGTGCCGATTTCCAAACCTCTGGTAAATTTATTTTCAAGTATCAGATCATATAAAAACCTGCCATCCCCAGCCGGAATATTCGGGCCTCCGTGAGTCCTGGGCAGATATCTCAGCATTGGCAGCACTCTTTCATCCTCTATCCCAACAAAATAGGCCTCATTCCTTGATCCGGCTGACCTGCCCCACCTGCCCCTGTTTTGCGCTTCGGATACAGAACCTGCAACCAGCAGGAGAATAAAAAACCCCCAGAATATTAATCTATTAAATCTTATATTTTTATTGTTCATTATCATTCTGAATATTACCGGTAAAATAAAAGCTTATATCATCAGACAATATATAAAAAATAATTGATATCAATCAGAGCTCAGGTTCAATTTCCTTCTTGTAAAGATTGTAGAAACCGTCTCTTATTTCATCCCTTACGCGGATGAATTCGTTGTGAATAAATTCATCAGTACCGATAACATGCGACGGATCATCAAAACCGATATGCAGGCGGTTTTTGACATTCCCCGTAAACACCGGGCAGTTTTCGTTTGCTCCCCCGCATACGGTTATCACATAGTCCCACTCTTCGGCCAGGTATTTATCAACCGGATCGGAGGTATGGTGGCTTATATCGATACCTGTGTCCTTCATTACTTCAACCGCCTTAAGGTTAATCTGCCCGGATGCTTCCGTTCCGGCAGATCTGACGGTTAACCTTTTATCGAATGACTCCATAAACCCATGCGCCATCTGGCTGCGGCACGAATTTCCAGTGCAAAGGATTAATACTTTCATCTCATTATACTATGTTAGTAATCCATTATATATTGAATTATTTTTACAACTTCTTTTTACATCAGATTTGTTTTTGTCCGATTCTATATAATAATCTTCAATTTGTCATCTTATATACAAGTATAATGATAATTTTGTTGAATAATATTAAACCCCGATAAACACCCCCGAGATATGAGAATATTGCAAAATGAGACAGCAGCAGTTGTAATTGATATCCAGGAGAGGCTTCTTCCACATATATATGACGCCGGGAAGATCCTTGATAACTGTTCAAAGCTGATTGAGGGATTACATATCCTTTCGGTCCCGGTAATCGTGACCCAGCAGTATACTAAAGGGCTGGGACCAACTGAACCTTCCATTGTTCAGACGTTTTCTGAATTCAACTATATTGAAAAGACAGCTTTCAGTTGTTTTGATGAACCTGCTTTTAAAGAGGAAATATTAATAACCGGAAAACAAAATATCATTCTCTGCGGCATTGAGACACATGTATGTGTGTTGCAGACATGCCTTGATCTGATAGATAGAGGATTCAGGCCGGTAGTAGTTCATGACTGCATCTCTTCAAGAAAGCAGGAAGATAAGCTTGTTGCCATAGAGCGCATGAGACAGGAAGGAGCAAGGATAAGCACAATGGAAAGCATCCTTTTTGAACTTACACGACGTGCCGGTACAGAAACATTTAAAAGTATTTCCCGACTTGTAAAATAGTAATATACCTGAATAGTGTCTGAAAAAGAGGTGACACCCCCCCTGGTTAAGTCCCCGGGGCTCATAGTATGGTGTTACCCTTGCAACTGTCTATGTTTTAATGCAACCCCCTGAACATTGTAAATAATAATTTCAGTAGCGGGCAACAGGGAAGGATCAATATCCACATGCAAAATCTGGTCAGGGTACAGCTTCACGCGGGATTCGCTGATTCCGGATTTATCCCTATAATATTTGTTCCTCCTGCCAGATGCCACGGATAATCATCCGGCAACTGATCGATCCTGCCCTCTGTTTTCATGATAAGTGCATACCACCCTGATACAAAACCGATGCTGTCATTGGAAAATAAATCGAATTCAGGGGGATGCCCAATAGCCTTCCAGATAAATAGTTTTTGTCCGTGTTGGATCTTCGGAATTATTCTCAAAATATTCAATTGTTAAAGTATTTGTTGGGTCAATATATTTCCCATCCACCATATTATTAGTGGAGTCAGCCCAAAATGATTGGGGAACCAGAAAAACAATTTCTATATCATTTTCTTCGCCAGATTCGGCTGTTAATATTTGTGAATGAGTATTCTGATCATACATGCCAACATTCCAGTTTATATCATCTGTTGGAGGGAATCTCTGCATAACTCCAAATTCAAAACGTTCTTTTCCGTGTATGATAATTTTCAGTTCGGTTCCTTCAGGCAGATTTGCTGCTAAGCTATAGTAACCATCTTGCCAACTTCCAAAGCTGAAATTGCTTTTATTTTCGAATAAAATATTTTCACCGTATTTACCGAACTCGGGATATTCAATATAATGGGTAAACTCATAGGGAGCATTATGCAGGAAATGTTCAACATAAGGCTCAAATTCAGCAATACTGGCTTCGGAATTTATTTCATAATAACGGTTATTCAAATGGGTTCTTACATTTTCCAGGTTCAATACACTCGCGTGATTAATAATTTGTGTTCCTAGATCCGGTCTGTTTAATTGTCCATTCTCCCTGATATCATCAATCATATTTGCCAATAATTCAGAAAGCTCGGCCTCACTTCTTAATCCCTGCATGATAACAGATATGGCTAAAAGAATTGCATTATCATCGCCTTCTTTTGAAATATCCATTAATTCAGACCGTGTAATATCAGGCTTCTCAAGAGAAAAGATCTTCAGAACTTCCGCCTGAGCCTGTTTCTTGGCATCACCAAAAGCTGATCCGTCGGCAACCAGATGTTTTATACGGTCTTTCTCAAGATGTGACAGGATATTTACATTAAGAGAGTTTTCATCTGTCAGGTCAGCCAGCGCATGTAATGATAGCTGGGATGTGGATTTTTTCCCCGTGATTTCATTAAAATAATAACCATCAGCTTTGATTTCAACAAATTGTGAGGCTAACTCGATCTGGGTCATTTCAAAACTTCCCGTATTATGTGAAATGTTGGTGCTGAAAACCTTGCCTGTCTGCGTTAAAGAAGAATCCAGCTCGAATATCAATACAGAGGACCCGTTAAGGAATGGCCCCTTCTGAACCTTACCGCTTATGCGATCCCTGACAATGAAAGGTTTGTCACTATCTGCATTATCATCGGCAGGAGCCTCACTTGAATCAGAAGGTAATTCATGTTGTTCCGGAATGTCTTCTTTATCGCAGGCTACTACGATTAAGAATGTAAACAAAACCAAAAGCATGGCAGATGTTTTCATGATTTCTAAAAATTTAGATTATGACCTCCGATTTATATTTTATTATTTAGAATAAGACTATTTTCATTATTCTTCAAGCTTGACCAGGAGGGTAACATCATTTAAACATCATAATGTTAAAATGCAAGTTACCATCTATTCCATTAATTTGCAAGTTTTTTACCCCCCCCCCT
>SLKJ01000008.1 GCA_007134675.1 Bacteroidales bacterium | reverse complement strand
TTTTATTGATAATCCCATTTATTACTTCTGCCCGGGATCTTCGGTTCATAGTTTTTGCTGATCCGCAGGTTTCATGGTTGAGCCCCGAAGTGCGAAGTATTGAAAGCGCCGGCATAAGAGGCGGACTGAATGCCGGATTTGAGATGGACAATTTTTTCAGCACCCGTTATGCCCTATCAACAGGATTATCTATCAACAGTATAGGAGGAAAACTAAAGTTCAACCAACCGTTTCCCGTTCAATTTACAGATTTTACAGATACTATCGCTCCGGGTAATATTCTGATTTATAAACTACAGTATATTGATGTCCCATTTGGATTAAAATTCACTACACGAGAAATCGGCTATTCAACAATATATGTCAAACTGGGTTTTGGTACTCATTTCAATATCAGATCGAAAGCAGACATCAGTGCCCTTGGTATAGAAAATGAAAATCTGAAAAATGAGATCGCACTGTTTAACCTGTCCTATCATTTCGGAGCCGGTGTTCAATACTCTCTGGGAGGACAAACATCTATTGTCGCAGGATTGGAGTACCGGCACAGATTTTTTGATATCGCCAGCAGTCCCCATTACAAGGCACTTCTTAATTCCTTGTCATTAAGAGCCGGACTGTTATTTTGACGACAAAGAAGTCAGGTTTTTATTTGTAACCATGAAAAAGACAAACCATGAAGATCGCTCTGGCCCAAATCAATCTGCATGTCGGAAATTTTTCCGAAAACACGACCAGGATTGTTTTTTGCATAAAGAAAGCGCAACAGTTTAATGCCGACCTGGTAATATTTCCTGAATTATCCATCTGCGGCTATCCACCACTTGACATCCTTGATTATAAAGACTTCACTGATAAGTGCCAGGAATCGGTCGAAAAAATCGCGAAGATATGTACAGATATTGCGGTTATAATAGGCTCTCCATCTTTTAATCCCAATAAAGAGGGGAAAAGCCTTTATAATTCTGCGTTTTTTTTATTTGAAGGTAAAATCCAGAGCGTACATCATAAGACCCTGTTGCCCGATTATGATGTATTTGATGAGTACCGATATTTTGAACCAAATAAAGAGTTCAGCCTGGTTGAATACAAGGGCCATAAAATAGCCCTGACCATTTGCGAGGATCTATGGTATGAACAAAACTTTGACAACAGTTTCGGCAATAACAGGCTGTATACTGTTTCACCCATGGAAAAACTAATCGGACTGAAACCCGATATGATAGTGAATATATCAGCATCTCCCTTTGCCCTGTCGAAAGTGCGCGATAAAAAGAATATTTTTATTAATACAGCAAAAAAGTACAAACTTCCGCTTTTCATGGTGAATCAGGTGGGAGCAAATACCGATCTGATCTTCGAGGGAGGTTCACTTGTCGTAACCCATAATGGTGAACTTTTCGACAGGGTTTCGTGGTTTGAGGAAGATTTTCAGATATATGGGCTGCAGGAGGTGCGTAATACACCTGCACATGGGACTGATCCGGCCCCGACAAATAGTATGGAAATGTTATTCCAGGCACTTGTTTTAGGGATCAGGGACTTCTTTACGAAGTCGGGATTTGAAAAAGCTGTTGTCGGAGTTTCCGGGGGACTGGATTCAGCTGTAACAGCAGTTTTGGCTTCAGAAGCCCTGGGACATGAAAATGTCCATTCTCTATTCATGCCTTCAAAATACTCTGCATCAATCTCCTTAGAGAATGCCCGTAAACTTGCCGATAACTTAAATATCTCCTTTAATGAAATAGGGATTGATGATCTTAACGCCTCATTCATAAAATCGCTTGCACCTCTGTTTGAGAATTTACCTGAAGATACTACAGAAGAAAATATCCAGTCACGGATCAGAGGAACCCTGCTTATGGCACTGGCCAATAAGTTCGGATTCCTGATGCTTAATACATCAAACAAAAGTGAATCCGCCGTTGGTTACAGTACCCTTTACGGAGATATGAATGGTGCTTTGTCAGTACTCGGCGACCTATACAAAACACAGATATATGAATTGGCCGGATACATAAACCGCAACGAAGAAATAATTCCCGAAGACACCATTAAGAGAGCTCCCAGTGCAGAATTAAGAGAAAATCAAAAGGATTCTGATTCTCTTCCCGAGTACAGCCTGCTCGATAAAATATTGTTCAGATATATAGAACAACAGAAGCATACCTCTGCTATTGTTGACGAGGGCTTTGACAGGGAAATTGTGGAAAAGGTAGTTCATCTTGTAAATTCAACAGAATATAAAAGACACCAGGCCCCGCCTGTGTTGAGGGTAAGTTCTAAAGCATTCGGTAAGGGCAGGCGGATGCCACTGATAGCAAAATTCAATTGATGAGGATTTCAAGCGTTTGTGTGTAATTTTGAAAAGAAAATAGTTTATTTGTAAGATTGTTCCACTATTTTTAAGATATGAACAATATTATCTGTAACCGCTGCATCAATAACCCTAATTCCATCTTCTACGAACTAACGCAGAAGGAAAAAGAGATTCTTTCAGAAAAACATACATGCCTTCAATTCTACAAAGGTGATACTATCTACAGGGAAGGTGAAAAGCCTGACGGACTGATTTGCTTGTCGGCCGGAAAAGTAAAAATATACAAAGAGGGTATCGGGGGCAGGGAACAGATAGTAAGAATGGCAAAACCGTTTGGTTTTATTGGTTACAGAGCTCTTTTTGCAGAGGAAAATTATATGGCAACAGCCTTAGCTATTGAAGATTCAACAATCTGCATAATTAACAGGGAGTCTCTCTTCAAGGTTCTGAAAACAAACTCATTTCTTTCTTTAAGTATAATAAAATCATTTGCCACAGAACTTGGTTTTTCAAACAGCCGCACAGTAAACCTGACTCAAAAGCATATCAGGGGAAGACTTGCTGAATCTCTGATTTTTCTTAAAAACACTTACGGACTTGAGCAGGATAACCAAACAATAAAAGTCTATCTTTCAAGAGAAGACGTTGCCAACCTTTCAAACATGACAACCTCTAACGCCATTAGGACCCTCTCAAACTTCGCCTCGGAGGATGTTATTGCAGTGGATGGCAGAAAAATTAAAATACTCAATCTCAATCAACTTGAAAAGATCAGTGAACACGGCTGATCGTCAGCAGGAACCTTTCCCTGATTCACGGTAAAGCTTTTTCAGCTTAACATACTTAAGAAATGTCTCAAACGAGGCAATCCCACTTATCACAAGTCCGTGATATCCATCCAGTACCCCACCTCTTATAATATACTCCCTGAAAAATTTCCATAGAGGATGTCCTATAATCTTCAGGTATCCGGCACTTATGCCCCTGTCGTAATGAGCCCTGGCGGCAATATCGGTAAACCTGTTGACCTGTGCCACATGCCCGGAAACGGATGAATAGGCGTAATGCTCAATATCCCCGCTGAGAAAGGTTACCTGCGAGCCTTTATCCATAATAACTTTGTCATGCGGGTTCAGGCCGCCCCAGGACCCCTTTGTTTTATCCCACAAACGCAGTTTTCTGTCAGGATACCTGCTCGTAAACCTGATCCACTTGCCATAGTAGTTGTTCCGGCGATTGATATAATAACCATCATATTTCAACTCACTTTTAACCCTGAGCACTGACTCCTCAAGCCCGGGTGAAAGTGCTTCATCCGCATCAAGGGAGAGAACGAGTCGATATCTGGCAAGGGAGAGTGCAAAATTTTTCTGCTCAATGTATCCTCCAAAAGAGTTCTGAATAAATTTCACACTGAACCTTTCACAAATTTCCCGGGTACTGTCAGTGGAGAAAGAGTCGACAACAATTATCTCATCAGCAACCCTTTCCAGTGATTTAAGACAACGTTCAATATTTTTCTCCTCATTAAAGGTGATAATTACTGCTGATATCTCAGGCATTGTTGTATCTGTTTATTCCTGTATATAAACCCGTTTAACCCTTCCGGAAATGTTTGTAAAAATCTCATAAGGGATGGTTGATAATAATTCTGCAATATCGGTAATGGAATTCTCTTCTCCAAAAACTATCACCTCATCACCCTCTTTTGCTCCTGTTCCCGTCACATCAATCATGCACATATCCATACAGACGTTTCCGATAACAGGAACAGCAACACCATTAACAACCATTTTACCTTTATTGTTCCCGAGCCTCCTGTCCAGACCGTCTGCATAACCTACCGGAACAATTGCTACACTGGTATCAATATCCGTTGTATGTGCCCTGGAATAGCCTACAGAATTACCTGCAGGGACTCTTTTTATCTGCGAGATAATACTTTTAAAGGTGTTCACGGTGGCAAGCCTGTTATTTTTCAGGGCACTTATACCATACATGCCTATACCGAGCCTCACCATTTCAAATTGTGCCCCGGGAAACCTTTCGATCCCTGCAGAATTCAGAATATGCCTTATTACAGGATAGCCCAGCGAGCCGGAAATTTTATCAGACATAATTTCAAAAAGTTCTATCTGTTCAGCGGTAAAGGTGTCATGAGAAGGGTCATCTGCGGCTGCAAGATGAGAAAAGAGGGATTTTACAGTGATGTTGTCACAACTGTTCAGGATTTCAATCAGTTCTGGAATCTCACTCTGTGAAAAACCAAGCCGGTGCATTCCTGTATCGAGTTTTATATGAACGGGATAGTTCTTTATCCCCTTAACTGCAAGGTTGTTAATAAAACTATTCAGTCCGCCAAAACCATAAATCTCCGGCTCCAGTAGATAATCAGTCATGATTGTATAACCTGTCTGATCGGGGTTCATTACCATAACAGGGATATCTATACCTGCTTTTCGAAGACTAATACCCTCGTCAATAAAGGCAACCGCGAGATAATCCACAAGGTTGTAAGCCAGAATATTTGCAATTTGATGGCTTCCGCTGCCATAGGAATGGGCTTTCACAACGGCCATTACAGCAGTACCCGGATCCAGACGCGCTCTAAAATAGTTGTAGTTCCGGATAAGATTGTTGAGATTGATCTCCAATATCGTGGCATGCGCCTTTTCCTCAAGAAGCAGAGATATCCTCTCAAAGCCAAATTTCCTTGACCCCTTGAGCAAAATAGCTTCATTAGCAAAACTACCGGGGTCAAACCGGCTGAGAAACTCATCGGTTGTATCGTAAAACTCCGCATTCCCGCTCATGAAATTCCGGACCCCCTTAATATTTTCACCTATGCCGACAAAGCGCCATACTTGCTCCCTGCCAAGCATTTCTCCAATTTCATGGTAAAGCTCATCGTTTATCCTGCCCGTTTCAAACATATCTGAAAGGAATACTGTCTTTTTCTGATGCTGGGTCTGCTGAAAAAGAAAATCCATGGCAATTCTCAATGATCCGGGATCTGAGTTGTAGCTGTCGTTTATGACAGTACAGTTATTTATTCCCTGTTTCTGCTCAAGTCGCATGGCAACCCGGGTCAGATCTTTCATATTATTTTCAATGTAATCATGGGAATAACCAAGCACAAGTAAAACTGCCCAGGCATGAATTGCATTCTCTGTCGAGGCCTGGTCAGTAAAAGGTATGGTTATCCGGCATTTTTCTCCCCTGAAACATGCATTAATAACAGTATTGTTTGCTTTTCTATGCTTATTTGTTATCCTGAGGTCGGCCGGACCGGAAACTGCCCATCTGAATAATTTACGGTTGGCAGGAAATTCGATGCCTCTGATATACTCATCAATAATTTTATGATCTCCACAGTAGATTAACAGGTCCGAATTATTGAAAAGAATAAGCTTTTCAGCAAGTTTCTGGTTAATATTATCGAAATTCTCCTGGTGAGCCAGGCCAATGTTAGTTATAATACCAATGTCGGGTTTAATTACAGGCTCCAGATATTTCATCTCCCCGGGTTTGGATATCCCCGCTTCAAAAACAGCAATTTCATGATGGGGCCTCAGTTGCCAGACCGAAAGGGGGACACCGACCTGTGAATTGTAGCTTTTCGGACTGCGCACTACTACCTTGTCTTTATATAGTAACTGAAACAGCCATTCCTTTAAAATCGTCTTCCCGTTACTTCCGGTTATACCTATGACCGGCAGATTAAATGCTTTCCGGTGCATGGCTGAAATCTGCTGCATGGCCAGAAGGGTATCATTAACAAGAATAAAATTTGCCCCGGGAAAATCCTCCGGTTTCCCGGGCAGACGACTGACAAGAAAGTTCCTTACCTGCTGGTGATAAAGGTCTGTCACATAATTATGCCCATCGTTGCGCTCACCAGAAATTGCCACAAAGATTGACTCGCCCGGAAATGAAAACTTCCTGCTGTCAGTTAACAGATGTCTTATTTTACTGTTTTCTGATGCACTTTGCAGCTCACCTCCACATGCTGCTGCCAATTCTTTAATAAAGTAATCTGCCATCTGCCGGGTAAATTTTAATAATTGAAATTACAACCGGTATACCTTTTGTCTCTCAGTCCTGCTTTTTTATCTGTTATAGCAACTGCGGCACAGTGGTTCGTAAACATTCTTTTCACCTATCAGCAAAACCTTCTCAGATGAATCCTTACGGAAAGAATAATGAGCAAGGTTTCCGCACTGCATGCATATTGCATGCACTTTGGTCACATATTCCGCAACAGCCAGCAATGCAGGAATGGGTCCGAAGGGTTTTCCCCTGAAATCCATGTCGAGACCAGCGACAACAACCCTTACACCCCTGTTTGCAAGATCATTACAGACATCAACAAGGCCAATATCAAAAAACTGGGCTTCATCAATGCCCACTACTTCCACGTCAGTGGCCAGAAGAAGAATATTCCGGGAAGTTGAAACCGGGGTAGACATAATAGCATTGTCATCATGCGAAACAACCTTTTGTTCAGAATACCTGTCATCTATTTCCGGCTTGAATATCTCCACTTTTTGATTGGCAATCTTTGCCCTCCTCAACCGTCGTATAAGCTCTTCAGTCTTCCCGGAAAACATGGATCCGGCAATAACTTCAATCCAACCCTTCTTTTTACCGTCCTTATTTGAATTTTCCAGAAACATCCCGGCTGCTTTACTATTTAATTGTTAATTTTACAAAAGTAAATAAATTGCCATATCAACAGTTAATAATGTTTTATGTATTCAAAAAGTTTTTCCAAAAGCCTGAATTATAAACTCAGAGAGCTGGAACTAATAATAAATCAACTCAATAGCGGCAAAGAGCATTCAATAATTGATATTGATCTGGCCCTGGATAAAACGCGGGAACTTTATGACATCCTTCGCAAAATTGCAGCGGGAGAGACTGAAGGTCAGGAGAGAGCTACCCTGGCTCATGGAAGATCTGTGGTGCCATCTGACCCGGATACTGCTCAGGATGAAAGGTACTACGAATCAGAAGGAATTATTCCAGATCCGGTTCACAAACCAAAGGAAGAGGTAAAATCCATAAAGGATAGTCCGGAGCAAACAGCCGAATTGCCGAAAACAGGAGAGGAAAGGAAGGACGAAAAACGCCGGGAGGATGCAGGACCTGCAGAAGATAAAAGACCCGCAGAAGATAAAAGACCTGCGGAAGATAAAAAACCTGCGGATAGTGACAGAGAAGATAACTTATCAGAAAAGAAAACCGGTACTCAGAAAGAAATGACCAATGACAGAAAAAATATCGGGAAACAGGATATAGAGATAGTGGCGGACCGTTATCAGTCCTCGCAAAACTATATAAACCGGGCTATGGCAGATAAACAGGTAAAAAAGGACCTGACCTCAAAAATGCAGTCAAAGCCTATTTCCGACCTCAGAAACTCTATCGGACTGAATGAGAAATTTCTTTTCATTAAAGAGCTCTTCAAAGGAAGACCTGATAAGTATAATCAATGTATTGATACCCTGAACCAATCCCCTACCCTTGATCATGCACTGAGCTATATCAGGGAAAATTACGAATGGGAAGAGGAGGATGAGATTGTTGAAAAACTGATTAACCTGGTGAAAAGAAAGCACCAGGCTGAATAAGATATATAATGGGAAAGCTTATCCTGGTACCTACGCCTATTGGAAATCTTGGAGATATTAGTTTTCGGGCCCTGGAAATGCTAAGTGCCGTGGATGGTATTCTGGCCGAAGATACCAGGAAAACAGGGATTCTTCTTAAACATTACAAAATAAGCAACAGGTTGCTCCCGTACCATCAGCATAATGAGCATACAAGGATCAATTCAATAACCAGCAGGCTGATTGCGGGAGAAACACTTGCTCTTGTTTCAGATGCCGGCACTCCAGGGATTTCAGATCCAGGTTTTCTGCTGGTGAGGGAATGCATCAAAATGGAGATCCCAGTAGAGTCTCTCCCGGGTGCTGTTGCGTTTATTCCCGCACTGGTGAGCAGCGGACTGCCATGCGACAGATTCTGCTTTGAAGGATTCCTCCCTCAAAGAAAAGGCAGAAAAAAACGTATCGATGATCTGACTCAGGAGAAAAGAACTATGATATTTTACGAATCACCATTCCGGTTAACCCGGATCCTTAAAGAGCTTGCAGATGCTTTCGGAGCAGAACGGCAGGCCTCGGTGTCAAGAGAAATTACCAAGATTTATGAGGAAACATTAAGGGGTAGCCTTAAGGAACTGTTGCATCATTACCAGAATAAAAAAGTAAAAGGAGAAATAGTTGTAGTTGTGTCAGGTAAGGAATGATAATATGGATAAAACCAAATATTCATTACTGGAATTGACTGGTATGATCGGCAAAACCATCACCGATTCATTTCCCGGAAGATACTGGGTAGTTGCCGAAATAAATGATATCAGAGAGAATGTCAGAGGACACTGCTACCTTGAACTGATAGAGAAAGACCCTGACAGGGATAGTATCCTGGCAAGAGTCAGGGCAACAGTATGGGCTTACACGTGGCGGTTGCTGAAACCCTATTTTGAAACCTCCACATCACAGATTCTGGATAAAGGGATCCTGGTACTCGTTGAAGTAACAATTGAGTTTCACGAACTCTACGGGCTGAGCTTGAATATTAAAGATATAGATCCCGTATACACTCTGGGAGACCTTGAAAGAAGAAGGGCTGAGACGATACGGCAGCTGGAAGAAGAAGGAATCATAAACATGAATAAGGCGCTGCTGCTGCCGGTCCTCCCCTCAAGAATTGCAGTTATCTCATCTCCACTTGCCGCCGGATACGAAGATTTCATGCATCAAATCAATAATAATCCCGAAAAATACCATATTGACACCACACTTTTTCCAGCCCTTATGCAGGGAAACGGTGCGGAAAGATCAATTATTGATGCACTGGATAAAGTTTTTGAAAAAGAGAATATCTTTGACCTGGTGGTAATCCTGCGGGGAGGTGGTTCTGCCGGGGATCTTAATTGTTTCAATTCATATGAAATAGCTTCACATATTGCACAATTTCCGCTTCCGGTTGTTACCGGAATAGGTCATGAGAGAGATCATACCATAGCAGGGCTGGTTGCAAATACAGATCTCAAAACACCGACAGCAGCGGCTGAGTTTCTGCTTGGAAGATTCAAGGAGCAGGATCAAAAGATCGGGACTCTAAGCAACAGACTTGCATCGGAAGTTTCAAGTATTCTTGAGCAAAATAAGCAAATGATCTCCAATAAATTAAATTACTTTCCGCTCCTTCTCAGGAACAGTCTCGGGCAAAAGGTCAGGCAACTTAATTCAAACGGTTCTATTCTCGCAAGGTCTGCCAATACCTTTATGCAGCAAAATAGTCACAGAATTATTTCAAATCATTCCCGTTTCGGATTCATAATAAAAAACTGTTTCCTCAGAATGAAAAGCAGGATGGAGGAGATAAGAACCCATAATCTGCCAGGCAGGACCAGGGATCTGATCAGAAAAAGAGGTGAAAGGCTGCTGCTGTATGAAACGACAATCGGACTGGTGGACCCGGCAAAAATAATCCGCAAGGGATATACTCTGGTTTTAAAGGAGGGAAGAATTATAAAGAATGTCAGAGATATTGCCGTTGAAGATGTGCTTGAAACTAAATTTCACGATGGTCGTATAAAGAGTAAAGTGCTGAATATTAACATAAATAATTGATAATTATCCTGGTTTGGTAAGGCTTTCAAAATATCTGATCATCTTTTTAGTCTTTTCTCAGCAAACTGGTTTGACTCAATCTGACAATGATTTTATTGACAGCTTATTGTACAGACTGGAAAGTGCACCGTCAAATGAAAAGATAGATGTATTGAATAATATCTCCCGGGCCTACTGGACGGTATCACCTGAGCAAAGTCTGAAATACGCCGGGGAAGCCCTCAAACTTGCCACGGAACTTGAGAATAAAAGAGGCATAGCTGATGCCTGCAACCGGCTTGGAAATGCCGAATACTTCATGGGCAACTATCAGGAAGCCATTGATTACTATGAAAAATCACTGCAGATTCGGCTGGATATTGATGACAGGCCGGGAATCCTGGGTTCCTACAACAACCTGTATCTCGTACATGACATTCTGGGTAACCGCAAAGAAGCATTTGATTTTGTTGAGGAAGCACTAAGGTTAAGTATCGCTTTTGACGACACAATGGAAATAGCCTACTACTCCAATATTCTGGGATCCATTCTTTCTGAAGATCATGAATTCGACGATGCACAAGCCAGTATTGAAAAAGCCCTGAATATTTTCAAAGATATTGAAGATAAAAATGGGATTGCTGCATCACATAATAATCTGGGCAGCATGTATCACAGAATGACCCTTTATGACCAGGCCCAGGAGAACTTCTTTAAAGCACTTCTGATATACAGGGAAACCGGCAACATGAATGGAGTTGCATCGGTAAAAAACAATATCGGTATTATTCATAAACAATTGAATAATCTTGATCTTGCCCTTGACTATTTCAGCCTTTCGCTTGAAATTCACGAGGAACAGGGTGGGTCCAGAAGGGGGGTCGCATCGCTTCTCAATAATATCGGAATCATCTGGTTTGAGAAGGGTGATTTTGAATTGGCACTGGACTATTATTCCCGTGCACTGGATATTTATGAGGAGATTAGTTATACACAGGGTGTGGCCACAATAACTCATAATAAGGGCATATTGCTCACCAGGCTGGGCAATCATCAGGATGCGCTGGAATCATATCTGAGGTCAGTAGAGATAAACAGGAGGATCGGGGACAATTACAGCCTTGCGAATAACTATAACAACCTTGGCGAACTTTACCACCTGATGAATGACTATGAGAGCTCACTGGCATTTCTTGAAGAGGCTCTCGAAATGGCACTCAGCTTAAATGCAAAGGATATAATCTGCGAAAACTACCTTTTCCAGTCGCATCTGTTCAGAGATAAGAATGATATTGAAAGATCTCTTTTAGCCTATGAACTTTACGATGTTTACAGAGATAGTATTTTCACTATTGAGGCAAGTAATAAAATTGCCGAACTCCAGGTAAGAAACAAAAGGGAAAGCCAGATAACTGAACTCGAGTTGCTTCAGAAGGATAATCATATTCAGCTGCTTCAGATCAGGAAACAAAATACCATGCTACTCTACCTGGGGGGCATGGCACTGCTTACCGGGATCTTTATTTTCGGGATTCTGGCCATATACAGATACAGAAGGAAATTGAACCAGACTCTTAACCACAAAACCCTTCAACTTGAAACCGCCAATAAAGAGTTGCTCCTTCTTGAAAAAAACCTGCAAAAAGAGAATGCAACCAAAGATAAATTTTTCTCCATAATTGCACATGATTTAAGAAACCCCTTTAATGCACTGCTTGGTTTTTCAGAAATGCTCAACCAGAACTACAAGGAGCTTACAAGGGAGCAGATATGCACCTACATTGAAATAATAAATAAATCGGCCACAAATCTTTATCAGTTGCTGGAGAACCTTCTGGAATGGTCAAAGAGCCAAACAGGGAATATCCAGTACAGACCGGAAAAATTCCAGCTGAAAAAAATTGCTGATACTGGTGTAAATACGGTAAAAGTCAATGCAGAAAGGAAGAATATCAGAATTATAACAAATATCAGCGCCCGTCTTACTGCCTTCGCAGATAAGAACATAATCTCAACTGTAATCAGGAACCTTGTCAACAACGCAGTAAAATTCACCCATCATAACGGTGAAGTAACTATTTCGGCAAAAGAGAAAGAGCAGCATATTGAGTTTTCGGTTTCGGATAATGGAATTGGTATTGAACCGGTTGAGCAGAAAAAACTGTTTAATATTAATTACAATGTTACCACTGTCGGAACCGGCGAAGAGAGGGGCACAGGTCTCGGACTGATTCTTTGTAAGGAGTTTGTAGAAAAAAGCGGAGGCAAAATGTGGTTGGAGAGCCGTCCCGGACAAGGAAGTAAATTCACATTTACAATACCCAAATGAGAGTGTTGATAAAAAACAGGGGATTCATAAAAATTGTAAGGTATGCATTTGTCATTACCTGCAGTTTATGTTTTATATCACCTCTCCTTTCGTCTCAATCAGAGCATCCGGATACTAAAACGGACAGTCTTTTAAAGCTTATTCCCACAGTAAGTGGCAGGGGTAAAGTTGATCTTCTCCTTGAAATAAGCCAGTCAAGATGGTTCATAAGTTTTGAAGAGAGCATGGATTATGCAACCCGGGCATATCAGCTGGCCACTGAAATAAACTATCCTGAAGGTAAAGCAGACGCACTCAATCGCATTGGTAATGTCCACTATTTCTTAAGGAACCACAGTACCGTCATTGACAATTACATATTGGCACTTGAGATTGCTGATTCCCTGAATGACTACAGGCGGATGGGAGTATACCTTAATAATATCGGATTACTTTACAGAGAATTGAAACAATATGACTCCTCTGCGGTTTACCTGCTCAGAGCTCTCAGAGCAAAGGAAAAATATGGCGACAATGAGCTCATTTCATCAACATTAAATAACCTGGGACATCTATACAGGGATAAAGGGCGTTATAACCTGTCCCTTGAATACTTTGTGAGGCAACTGGATATTCTTGAAGAAATCAGGGAATTAAGAAATCTGTCAATCGTTCACCGGCAAACAGGAGAGGTATTCCACAGGCAAAAGCGTTATAATGAGGCTGTCAAACATTTTCAATCATCTCTGAATTATGCTTCTGAGATGTCTGATTCCTTCCTGATAGCTCTAGCTCATCATCTTACAGGTAAATCAATGCTTGCAATGGATGATCCGGAGCATGCAATTGAACGTATCAACAAAAGCATGGACCTTGCAGTATCTATATCGTCAAAACCGCTGATCAGAAATAACTACAACCTACTTTATCTTTACCATAAAAAAACAGGCAGCCACAAGAAGGCATATGATTATCTCGTACGTTACAGCAGCCTCAAAGACTCATTAAGAAACCAGCATATTACCGACCAGATAAAACAACTTGAAGGAATATTTGAAACAGGGAAACAAAACAGCAGGATTGAATTGCTTCAAAAAGAGAATCTGATACAGGATATGCAATTGAACCGGCAGGAGAATATCAAAATATCACTGATAGCACTGTTAATAATGCTTTTATTATTCATAATGATAATTGCTTACCGTTTCAGGACTAACCAGAAAACAAACAGTCTTCTTAAAATAAAAATAGCCGAACTTGAAAAGACCAATAATAAGTTAAGGTTATCTTCAGTGGCACTGCAACAGCTTAATGCGACAAAAAACAGGTTTTTCTCAATAATTGCCCATGATTTGAAAAACCCCTTTAATGCCCTTCTTGGCTTTTCAGAAATGATAGCAAGTAAATTTCATGAACTCAAAGAAGAGGAGGTTCGGGAATATATAAGTATAGTGCATCAATCCTCGCAGAATTTACACAAACTGCTGGAAAACCTGCTTAAATGGTCTGCGGCACAGACCGGTACAATGCATTATCTTCCTGAGCAATTTGATCTTATAAGCCTTATCCACTCAGAGATCAGTTTTTACCGGTTAAGTGCCCAAAGAAAACAGATAAGCATTTCTGCAGAATTACCTGATGAGATGATTGTTAACTCAGATAAGCTTATATTATCAAGCGTAATCAGAAACCTGATTGACAATGCCATAAAATTTACTCCCAAAGGAGGCAGTATTGATATTACGGCAAATAATAAAAATGGTGAAGTTATTGTTAAGGTTTCTGATACCGGAATCGGAATCCCGGATGAAATGCAGAAAAAGCTGTTTAACATCGATGGAGACATATGCAGAAAAGGAACAAACAATGAAGATGGAGGTGGTCTGGGACTGATTCTGTGTAAAGAGCTTATAGAAAAGACCGGAGGAAGGATCAGTCTGGAAAGTGAAACGGGCAGAGGCAGCACTTTCTGGTTTGCTCTGCCCCGACGGTAAGATGGTGCATAATTTTAAAACCGATTGCAAAATGTCCAAAAAAAGCATAAGCTATACCGAAGCTGTTAAAGAGATAGAACTAATCCTGCATCAGATCGAAAACGAGGAACTGGATGTTGACGATTTGTCGGATAAGGTAAAGCGGGCCTATTATCTGCTGAAGCTTTGCAAAGAAAAACTTCATGTTACAGAGAAGGATATTGAGAATATTATGAAAGACTTTGATCAGGAAGAACTTTAGATATTAACAGCCAGCTATTCTCTGACTCTTCTGATTAATTCCGGTTTTATGGCTTATCGTTATCTGATTTCTGTGCTCCAGATTCCTTATATACCTGGATACCTTCTGAATCGGTACCGCAACACCATAATTCCTCTGCGACGAAAGGTAAATATCCCTGGCAAGATGCTTTATCATATACTGATTAGCTGTAAGCACCTGAACGGGATCTATATCCCCGTGTTGACATTTCCCGGTTGCATTTTTAAGTATTCGGATATTCTTTTCAATAATCATCTTAATTTGCTTGTGCTTTTTATAAGGAGATAAAAAGCAATCCGACATAACCCCTAATACCTTTCCATTAGTTGCATTGACCAGAGGTGAACCTGAATTCCCCTGTTCAAAAGATGATTCAACTAAAATGAACTCTTCTCCATTAACTTTGATACAGGAAGAGATCATCCCGGTTTTCATATAGAGACTGCTTATCTGGTTGCTGTAGGAAAAAATGGCGACTGGTGTACCGATTGAAGCAGACGCCTGCCGGGAATATCTGTCAGACGTTACAGAAGTGACAAACCGGAATTCATCAGTTCTTACAGGTAACACAAGTATTCCCGAAGGATACTCCTTTTCCTCCCCGGTTATCCTGTTTCGGAGTTCATCGACAGAGATACGCAGTGACCATGATTGCACCGTCTGGTCTTCTGAAGGAAAATCTATTTGAACAAAACCGGCCTTCTCAATTTCATCTTTACAGAAGTCACTTATAATGTAATCTCTGTAACGAAACCCGCTTGTCCTGAAAAACTGTATCCCTTTTTTGCTGAAGAAGTTCAATGAGCAAACAGATTTACCGAAAATTTTCCATAATGATCTGTACATCATCTGATTATTTTGCGGCAGGACTGAACTGACCAATACCGGGAATGGACTTTCAGAGCTGCCATGGTTTTAACCTGGTTGCATAACAGGTTGTCTGATAATAACATCTCCTGAAAAGAGGTTCAGTTTTTTAAAAAATGTGACACAAGTTTACTGACAATCAATATTAACAGGTTTCATAGTTATCAACAATAACCCTGTTCATTCCCTCGATCAGTGTTGAACCACCGGGCAGGAAGCTGTTAGTAAAATGTTAATAACAAATCCTGTCCCTGTAGAAAAAAAGGAAAGTTTTCATCTTGTATTTACCTGCTTCTGCTCTTGTATAGCATCAGCGAGTGATGCCTTTTTAGTATAAAATTTTTCCCATTTATGATCAGGATCGGGCCTTGAAAGGAGGGAGACTATAATCAGAACAGAAACAGATGCACCAGCAGCAGGGATCACAATATAACTGGTGCTGATAAAAGGCTCGGGCAATATTGAATTGATCACAGTGATCAATATTGTAACACCCATTCCGGTAGCGATAGAGGCAACACCGCCGGCTGTTGTGACACGTTTCCACAGAAAAGCAGCAAGCAGCACAGGTGTCAGTCCTGCCCCAACCATTGTATATGCGGTAAAAGCCATATCAAGAATTGTCCTGAACTGGGTTAGCAGAAGATAGGCAAATATTCCCAACACTGCCAGTGCAGACCGCTGAAACATGACAATCTGTTTCTGAGCAGCATCAGGCCTGATAAACCTCTGATATATATCGCGGGTAAGATTAGTAGATGGTGCCATAAGAAAACTGTTGCCGGTAGAGGTTATAATGGCCACTGCTGCAGCTATAAGAAGTAATCCCGCAATAAGTGGCAATCCAACCTCTGTGCTGTACCTTGCAGTATGCAGTATAACCTGCTCGGAATTCTCTATCGAAAGGAAAAAATCAGATCCGGAGGGCAGATTGTTGAAATGACTGAAAGCAAGAATGGCAAGTGACGCAATTGCCGTTTCAACAACGATCGTTCCCAGAACCCACCATATAACAGCTGATTTGGCTGCCTTTTCATTTGTGGCTGAGAAAAATTTCTGGTACATATTTGACTCCCCCAGTAAAAGCAGAAACGGGGGCAGGAATATCCCCATTGCCAGCAAGAAATTGCTGTCGCCAAAAACCGTAAGCATGCCAGGATCGAGATTGGCTGATAAATGTTCTGCTCCTCCTATATTGGTGTAAATCAGCGGAACAGCAATAATGACTGCAAGCGTTATGATAGCACCGTTAATAATATCAACAGATACAATGGAGATCATACCAGCAAACGCTGTAAACAATATTATGAACATGGCAGTGATGATTACCCCCTGCCATTCTGGTACTCCCGCTACCAGGTTAAGAACAAACCCGCCACCTCTGAACTGATATCCTACAATAGTGGTGTAAGCTATTACTATGACAAATGTACCCAGTATCCTTGCCCATTTATTATATCGCAACTCAAGTATGTCCGGCACGGTGTACTGGGCAATCCTCCTTACTCTTGCAGCCAGGAAGAAAACAATGACGATACCGGTCCACGCTCCGGCAGCCATCCACAATGCGGGAAGCCCTATACGGGCTGCAAGACCTGCTCCGGCAAGAAGGCTGCCCGACCCTATCCAGGTACAAAGAAGTGTCCCGACAAGTTTATAAGTCGGAACAGAGCGGCCGGCCACCATAAAGTCATCCTGACCCTTTACTGCAAAGCTTTTATACACAGAAATCCCCATTAATAATGCGAGGTAGCCGAGTACAATCCAGAGAAATATCATTTTATTTTAAATTTTCAGATTTTACGGTATTAGATTTAAATAGAGTAAAACAGTTCTGCACCGGGACCGATGGGTAATCCGGTAAGTACCCAAACTATCAGAAGCAGCAGCCAGAACAACAGAAACACCACTGAATAGGGCAACATTGTTGCTATTATGGTACCGATGCCTGCCCTTTTATCATATTTCTCCATAAATGCCACTATAAGAGCAAAATATGACATCATTGGAGCTATTATGTTAGTAACGCTGTCTCCAACCCTGTAGGCCAGCTGGGTAAACTCGGGAGAGTATCCCAGAAGCATGAACATCGGTACGAAAACGGGCGCCATAATGGCCCATTTAGCAGATGCGCTTCCGATTACAAGGTTGATCAGAGCAGATATCAGAACCAAGCTTATCATAAGTGGAATTCTTCCAAGGCCAATTGCGCTGATGCCCTCAGCTCCCTTGATCGCAAAAATCAATCCCAGATTTGTCCAGTTAAAATATGCAACGAACTGAGCTGCAAAAAATACCAGCACAATGTATGTCCCCAGAGCAGACATTGACTTGCCCATCCCGTTTATCACGTCAGTGTTGCTCTTAAGAGTACCGGCCCCCACCCCGTATGCAATACCGATAACCGCTGCAATTATAAAGATCATAGCAACAATACCGGACATGAATGGAGAGCGCAGGAGATCTCCAGTAGCAGGATCGCGCAGGAATCCACTACCCGGAACCCAATCCCATATCCCTCCGCTAACAGGTATGGTAGCCCATAACAACAGGATAACAACCAGATAAAATGTATAACCGGCATACTTCAACCCCCGTTTTTCATTATCGGTAATGTCTTCCAACTTCTCAGGTTTTGCATCACCTTCGTAAGGACCTAACCTTGGAACAACAATCTTTTCGGTAACCCATGTACCAACTGCTGCTATGAAAAAAGTGGATACGAACATGAAATAGTAGTTTGCCGCAGGGTTTACTTCATAAGTCTGGTCGATAATATGTGCCGCTTCCTCAGAAAGGCCGGCAAGGAGAGGATCAATTGTCCCCAACAATAAATTTGCACTGTAGCCTCCTGAAACCCCGGCAAAAGCTGCAGCAAGTCCGGCAATGGGATTCCTGCCTACTGCAAGGAAGATCATAGCTCCCAGTGGAACAAGTACTACATATCCTACCTCACTTGCTGTATTGGATAAAATACCGGCGAAAACAATAGCAAAAGTAAGCAGCTGCCTTGGTGCTGAAAGTACCAGTTTACGCAGAGCCGTGGACATAAATCCGCTGGACTCCATAACACCAATTCCCAAAAGGGCAACCAGCACCGTTCCAAGTGGGGCAAATGAAGTAAAGTTAACAACCATATTTGTCAGGATCATATGTAGTCCGCTAATCGACAGGAGGCTGTATGGTTCTATCACTTCATTGGTTCCCGGGTGTATGACAGAAACCTGAAAGAGACCTGCAACCCCGGACAATAAAATGGTGCCTCCGGCAAAAATTGCAAACAAAGTTGCGGGATGTGGAAGTTTATTGCCAACTCTCTCAATAGTTCCAAGCATTCTGGCTATTAATCCAGGTTCTGCTTTTTGGCTGGACGTCATATTCTGCCTGCTTTGGTTAAAATAATTTAAATAAAATTGGTACAATTTTAGTATTTATTACTAACTATACCAATTAAAAAATAATGATCTTAATTAATTTAGAGGGCTTAAAGGGAGGGTTATAGGTCGTGACTGACAGGGAAAAGTTTTATTTGTACGCATGAATCCCCAAAATTCTGTGTACCACAAAAAGAGATGAACCCTTTATCATTGTTTTTTCAATATTTTCATAAAATAACATCTACAAGGGATGAAAATTCTCACAACTTATCAGATAAGGGAAGCAGATGCATATACAATAAAGAATGAACCCGTCTCCTCAGTGGATCTTATGGAGAGGGCTGCCAGGGCAATTGCCGGCTGGTTTACTGATAACTTTTCATTTGAGATAAAACTCAGGATCGTTGCGGGACCGGGCAACAATGGCGGTGACGGACTGGCACTGGGGCGACTGCTGACTGAAAAAGGATTCAGACCCCGGATATACCTTTTGACATCAGGAACAGGATATTCCTCAGACACATCCATTAATCTGGAGCGGCTCAGGGCAATGAATATTGATCCCCATGTTATTGCCTCAGCTGATGATTTCCCAAAGGCCGGCCCGGACGATATTATTGTTGACGCCCTTTTCGGCACCGGCCTGAACAGGCCGTTAACCGGAGTGGCGGCAGAACTTATAAACCATTTGAATAATTCCGGTGCGAAAATAGTTGCTGTTGATATACCCTCCGGTCTTTTTGGCGACGATAACAGAAATAATCAGGGCAAAAGCGTAATCAAGGCCTGGCATACCCTGTCATTCCAGTTTCCCAAACTGGCTTTCATGTTTGCCGAAAATGACAAATATACCGGCAAGTGGGAGGTGCTTCCTATCGGGCTCCACAGGGAATTCACCGATGGTTTGGATACACCGTGGCACTTCACTGACAGGGATCTTGCAGGGCCTATGCTAAAAAAAAGGAGCAGGTTTGCCCATAAAGGTAATTTCGGTCACTGCCTGCTTATCTCCGGAAGTTACGGTAAAATGGGTGCTGCTGTACTGGCAGCCTCCTCCTGTCTCCGCTCCGGAGCAGGACTGGTTACCGTTCATGTGCCGGTCAAGGGCTGCGAAACAGTACAGACATCCATACCAGAAGCAATGGTAAGTATTGATGAATCGGATATCTGTTTCACCTCTGTTCCCGATCTGGATCAATATGATGCAATTGCTGCAGGACCGGCTACAGGCACCAGTACACCCAGTAAGAAAGCCATTTATAATTTGCTTTCGGAGGTCAGGGTACCACTTGTCCTTGATGCTGATGCGTTAAATATTATTTCGATGAACAGGGAATGGATCGCACTGATCCCGAAAAATTCCATTATTACTCCTCATCCCGGAGAGTTTGACCGGCTTTCAGGGCAACATAAAAACAGTCATGACCGTTTAATCAGCCAGATGGAAATGGCCAAACAGCATAAAATTGTTATTGTACTGAAAGGTGCCTGCACATCTGTTGTCACCCCTGAAGGATACTGCTATTTCAATGGAAGTGGAAATCCAGGTATGGCAACAGCAGGTTCAGGAGATGTTTTAACAGGAATTCTTTTATCTTTGCTGGGCCAGGGGTACGAACCTTCTGAAGCTGCAATTGCGGGAACATATCTGCACGGATTGGCAGGGGATTTTGCAAGTTTGGATTACTCCGCCGAAGCAATGATAGCGGGAGATATTATCACCAGTCTGGGCAAAGCATTTAAACAATTAAACCCTTGAATCATGAAATACTTATTTGCCGTTTTGATTATCATGGCATACATCACCTGGGGCTGTGCCGGATCAAGGAAAATAGATCACAGAACCTCATCAGAGCATGTTTCAGATGCCTCACATCCTGATAAATACACATTGGCTTACTCTCTGCCAAAAACCACCCTGAAGATATCTGTTGAAGCTTCCAGGATTATTACACGCAGAGGACCCTATTATCAATACGCTGAAAGATATCTCGGTATCTCAGATGTGCCGGACATGGATGAGACCAGATGGAGGATAAACAATGTTTCAATAGATAGCTATGAGGAAGCCGATCCTGACCATTATTATATACTGGCAACCAATAACAGGCACGTTACAAATTACTTCAGACTGAATTCGGAAGGATTCATTCTCCCTGTTAATCAGCGGCCTTTACCCGAGGTGGCCGGGATAACAACTCCAGGCACTGAAGAGATCAAAGTGCCCCTTTTCACGGATATGTCAATTCATCCAAGGGTTGTTGAGGAAACACGAACGGTAATGCGCATGGTAAGACAGGATACAGCATTTGTCAATATCCCTGTAATCCAGAGGCAGTCAGTTACCAAAAGTATTGAAGCGAAAGCCGCAGAGGTTGCAGATCTGATTTTTGAATTGAGAAGTAACAGGTTTAACCTTCTCTCGGGAGAACTTGATCTGTTTCCTGATGGTAAAGCACTGGATGTAATTGTAAATGAATTTGCCCGGCTTGAAAAAGAGTATCTTAGCCTGTTCACCGGGAAAGTATTTGAGATACATCATGAATTCACGTTTGAATATACACCTGATATAAGTATGGTAGAGAACGGTACTGAATATGCTATCCTGTTCCGGTTTTCAGGTTCTGAAGGTATACTGGAACCAAATAATGTAAGCGGCAGACCAATTACTCTCGAACTGCACAATGAAATGAAGACAAAGAGTCTGGAAAATATTTCAAGGACACCGGCATCAGGCCGGACAGATCCCGGCACATTATTTTACAGGATACCAGACGTTGCAAGGGTGGAGCTGAAAAACGAAAACAGAACAATATACTCAAGGCGAATACCAGTTAACCAGTATGGGATGGTAGTTAATCTTCCGGCAGATTTCCTGTGGGAATAGGATATTCCTTTAAAATTTAAAAGCTCCCTTTGAACCCGGACTTGTAATCTTCCCATGACAGGGTCAGATAATGGTCCTCTGCAAAATATCTGAGTATAGGCTCAATGCTCTCAGGAGTCATGAAACCTGGAACCGAGGTCAGAAGCTCAAAATTCTCATTCAAATAAACAACTGAAGGATAAGACATTTGCCCTTGCAAAAGTGCTATTGACAACTGATGTGCCGACCGCCTTCCTTCTCCCTCATTGACAAACTTGTGCCCCTGGAAATAAATTGTATCCCTGGTTTCTGAATTTAACTTGACTGGATAGTAGTTCCGGTTAATATACCTCGCAACCTGCGGATTTTTAAAAGTTTCAGCTTCCATGCGTTTGCAGAAACCACACCAGTCAGTATAAATATCTATCAGAATCTTACGGGGATTATTGGCAGCAAGTTCAACAGCTTCTTCAAAAGTGTACCATTTTATCCTTTCATTTTGGCTTACATTCATCCAGGAAAGCATTCCCAGCGCTATTATAACAATCACATATCTCTTCATGGAATCCTCTGTTTGTTGCTACTAAAATTAAAATATGAAATATTGTTTATTAAAACGAACTGCATACAAAAATAATATTATGAAGGAAACATATATCCATTATTATATTTATTTAACATTAATCAATGTATCCTGAAATTCACATCCCCCGAAAGACAAACAAATTGGCCATAATGTTCACGAACATATGCATAGTAAGGTTATTTTTTTTTTACATTTACGTTTTTAATTCTCCGGATCTCCAGATGTTGCGAATTCCGGTATAAATGAACCAAGATTAACCATATCCGAAAAATATGAATAAAACTGGTACAGAAAATAAAGCGAAAAAAGGCTTTTTTGAAAGAGCTCTTGATAAAATTGAAGTAATCGGAAATAAGCTGCCTCAGCCGGTTACACTTTTTGCAATCCTTATGGTACTCGTCCTGCTGTTATCATGGATATTCGGAGGTGTGACCGTAGATCATCCAGGAAAGGAAGCCGGTCTGGTTGACAGAGACGGCAAACCTCTTGAGACCATCAGTGTTATAAACCTTTTGTCAAGAGATGGTGTTCAGCGGATCTTTACTGAAATGGTTGATACTTTCGCACAATTTCCGCCACTGGGACTTGTACTGGTGGTAATGCTGGGTATTGGCGTTGCTGAACACAGCGGAATGATAGCAGTAGCTCTAAGACTTTTTGTATCTAAAGTACCCAAATTCCTTATAACTTTCTCAATTGTTGTTGCCGGAATGATAAGCTCAGTAGCTGCAGATGCAGGATATGTGGTGCTTATTCCTCTTGGAGGAGTCATATTCCTGAGTATGGGACGGCACCCACTGGCAGGTATTGCAGCAGCCTTTGCAGGTGTGTCGGGTGGATTTGGTGCAAATTTTCTGCCTACAGGACTGGATCCTATGATAGCTGCATTTACCGAACCAGCCGCACAGATAATAGACCCGAATTATACGGTAAACCCCCTTTCCAATTATTACCTGATGGCAGCCTCAGTTCCCCTGATTGGAATTGCAGGTACATGGATCACAGAAAGGATCCTGGTGCCCAGACTTGGGTCGTATAGCCCTGATGATGGGGTTGTTACAGAGGAGGCCAACGAAATAACAGTACGTGAGCGCAAAGCTCTCAAATGGTCTCTTTTTTCAATTCTGGTAATTCTGGGACTGGTTGCAATGGCAACTATTCCTGCTGACGGACTGCTCAGAGGGGATTATGACCCGGATCTGGGCAAAAGAACTATGAGACCCTTCTATGATTCAATTGTTCCAATAATGTTTATTGTGTTTTTTGTCGGCGGACTGGTTTATGGGATTGTAGCCGGTACCATAAAAAATGACAAGGATGTTTCGGATATGACCGCCAAAGCAATGGCAACAATGGGACTTTATATTGTAATCGCCTTCGTGGCAGCGCAGTTTGTTGCCTACTTTAACTGGTCAAACCTTGGAAGTGTTCTTGCCGTTAAGGGTTCTGACGGATTAAATGCAATTGGATTTACAGGTGGCCCCCTTATCGTGGCATTTATTATTGTTTCCTCACTGGTAAACCTTGTTATGGGCAGTGCTTCAGCCAAATGGGCAATACTGGCCCCGATATTTGTGCCGATGCTCATGCTTATGGGATACTCACCCGAACTTACTCAGGCAGCCTATCGCATAGGTGATTCATATTCAAATATTCTCACCCCTCTTTTACCATATTTCCCGATTGTCATAGTGTTCGCTCAGAAATATGTGAGGAATGTCGGCATAGGCACCCTGATTTCGATGATGCTTCCATATGCTATTGCATTTATGGTAATCAGGATACCAATGTTGCTGATATGGATGTGGCTCGGACTGCCGCTTGGTATTGAAGGGCCTCTCTATTACAGTCCCTGACGCTGGCAAGGCAGCCATAATCATAACCAGACAAATGTTCAATTCCGGAAATCATGCCGGCCTGCTTAAAAACCCGGATCATTTTCGTCTTTTAAACAGTAACTTAAAAGAATCAAGCAAAAATGGAAAAAGATATAAAAAAACTAGATCCTGAATTGATATGGAACTTTTTTTACGACCTGACGCAAATACCAAGACCATCAAAAAAGGAGGGGAGAGTTGCAGACTATGTAAGAAAATTTGGTGAGGACCGTAACCTACAAACAATGGTTGATGATGTTGGTAATGTTATCATAAAGAAACCTGCAACTCCCGGAATGGAAAACCGTAAGGTGCTGCTGCTTCAGGGGCATCTCGACATGGTGCCCCAGAAGAACAGCCACAAACAGCATGATTTTGAAAATGACCCTCTCAAAGTTTATATTGACGAAGGGTGGGTTTGCGCAGATGGAACAACACTCGGTGCAGATAACGGAATTGGAGTTGCCGCTGCACTTGCGGTACTGGACTCAAAAGACCTGATTCACGGTCCATTAGAGGCCTTGTTTACTATTGACGAGGAGAGTGGCATGACAGGGGCATTCGGACTGAAAAAGGGAATTCTTGATGCAGATATCATGCTTAACATGGATTCTGAAGATGAGGGTGAACTGTTTGTAGGATGTGCCGGAGGACAGGATGCCAATATAATGTTAGACTACAAAGAGGTTCCAGTACCTCAGGGCAGCCTGTCTTTTCATATAAAGATTTCAGGATTAAAAGGAGGACATAGCGGACTGGATATTGCGCTGGGACGTGCCAATGCTAACAAGCTGCTATTCCGTTTCCTCAAACACGCTGTAAAAGATATGGGTGCCGGGATTGCCATGATAGACGGTGGCGGACTAAGAAATGCGATTCCAAGGGAGGCTGAAGCCATTCTGGTAATTCCTGCAGGTAAAAAAACCGAACTGAAAAACAGTATTCAAAAATTTGAGGCAACATTCAAGAACGAATTATCAGATGTTGAGCCTGATATTAAGTTTGATCATAAGGAAACAGAGGCTCCCGCTTCCCTGATCGATCAGGGTACAATAAACAGGCTTATAAACGGAATAATTGCATGCCCCAATGGTGTGATGCGAATGAGCAACTCAATGCAGGGACTGGTTGAAACCTCGACAAATCTTGCCAGCATAAAGTCCAAAAAGGGTAAAATAGAGATTAAATGCCTTTTGCGCAGCTCGGTCGACAGCTCCAGAGATGAGCTTGCCGGAATGATGGAGTCTCTCTTTAACCTTGCGGGAGCAGAGATCCGTTTTGACGGAGCCTATCCGGGCTGGAAACCGGATATGAATTCCGAAATTCTGGCCGTGATGAAGGAGGTATATCGGGAATTATTTGGCAGGACCCCGGAGGTTAAGGCTATACATGCCGGACTGGAATGCGGGATTATTGGGGGTGTATATCCCCGGCTTGATATGATCTCGTTCGGGCCGACCATAAGAAATCCTCATTCACCGGATGAGAAGGTCGATATTGAATCAGTTCATAAATTCTGGTTACTGCTGGTGGAAACACTTAAAAACATTCCGGTTAAAAACACCCAATCTAAAAAATAGCTGGATTCTATAATAAAAAAGACTGTTGCGGTCAGTCCATTTTATTCAGGGGGAAGTAAAGTGTTACCTGCTGCAAAAAACCTGACTGATCAGACTTTATGTCTTGCCTCATCTGAAACGGATAACCGTTTACGCCCCTTCGCTCTTCTTGCTGCCAGAACTCTGCGCCCCCCGGGAGTGGCCATCCTTTCACGAAATCCATGCTTATTCTTTCTTCTCCTGTTTGATGGTTGAAATGTCCTCTTCATATGTATAAGGTGTAGTTTACAAATTGTTATCAGGGTGATAATATGCCCCCAATCTTTATCAGGTCTGCAAAATTAACATTTTTTTATTTTTTTCAAAAACCGGGAAGCAGATAATTTGTTTTCAGGCTTGCCGGTTAATGTAAAACCCGGTATTGTTTTCTTGAAAAATGTTAACCGTGTCCGGATTGTGATCATATTTTGAATTTCCCGGTAATTTGATGTATATTGGTTTGTCAAATTAAACGCCATAAATATGCCTGATAAAAACTTAACCATTTGCAAATATTCCGGCTATCCGGTAATTCTCATAATTATCTCATTATTTATCCAGGTATCCTGCCGGGAAATCAGACAGGATGATTCAGCAGAAGATAGTATTGATGAAGTGAACACCCTTATGTTTTATACAGGCAGTTTTGCCGGTGAAGATGACCCGGGAATACATCTTTTTGAATATGAAATACTTACCGGCGAATTCAATAAAATACAAAAGCTGACGGGTCAAATCAATCCAAGTTTCCTGGCTGTCGACAGCGAAGCCGGGTTTTTATTTGCTGTAAATACAACTGCATCATACGATGATGAAAACTCCGGGTCTGTTGCTGCCTTTGCAATTGACGAAACCAGTGGAAAGCTCTCTTTCATAAACAGGCAATCCAGCAGGGGCAGCAACCCCTGCCACATATCGATTATAGCTGAAGGCAAATTTGTTGCGGTTGCAAACTATATGGGAGGAAGTGTTTCGGTATTACCGGTTCAGGAAGATGGTTCTCTTCAACCGGCAAGCGGTTTTGTTCAGCATCAGGGGCGCGGACCACATGAACGCAGACAAACAGCTCCCCACGCCCACTCAATCTATCCTGTAATTGATGGGCCATGGGTTATGGCAGCAGATCTGGGTATAGACAAAGTTCTGATATACAGAGTTGACAATGAGGGAAACCTGGTACCCGGCTCTGTAACTCCTTCAGCAGTTATGGAACCGGGAGCAGGGCCCAGACATATCGCCTTTCACCCCAACGGAAATTGGATTTATGTTCTTAACGAACTCAACTCAACTGTTACCAGGCTGCTTTTCGACAGTGATTCAGGTAAAGCCGAGGTAATGGAATCAACTTCAACCCTGCCGGTCGGTTATGAAGAAGAAAATTTATGTGCTGACATACATGTTCATCCGGGAGGAAGGTTTCTCTATGCTTCAAACAGAGGGCACAACAGCATCGCCATCTTTGAGCTGGATTCAGAAGGTGTGCCTGTTATGATCGGACTTGAACCTGTAAGAGGTGAGAGGCCTCGCAATTTCAGTATTGATCCTTCAGGCAATTTCATCTTTGTCGCCAACAAGACCACCGGAAATATTACAGTTTTTAAAATTGATAATAAAACAGGCCTTCTGGATTTTACAGGATCGAACCTTGAAGTAAGTAGCCCTGTCTGTATTAAATTTTTATCAAGGTGACTAAGCTTCAGTTACTTCTTCGTAGTGAAAAAATTAATACCGGTTATTTATTAATGCAGGTTATTTAGATGATTTAACCGGGTAACTTATGCACGTGTTTCGGCAGAAGGTAAAAAGACAATCTTCTTGTTCAGGAAATATTCCTCTTTGAAAAAGTTCCGGATATCAAATACCTTTACCCTGGTTTTCCATCCGGTCAGCTCTTCTTTAAGATCTCCACCCTTAAGACAGTAAATACCGTATGAAGGCGACGGTTCACTGCCTAAAAAGAGCTTTCCTTCAGAAAGTTTTACCAAATCGCGAAAAGAACATGCTGCCCGGCTCACCACATAATGGAAAAGGCCCTCAAAATCCTCTGCCCTGGAACGAAAAGCTGAAACATTCTCAAGACCGAGTTCCCGGGTGATGCTTTCAACTACCCTGATCTTCTTACCGATGGAGTCAATCAGCGTGAAATGTACATCAGGAAAAACTATTGCAAGAGGGATGCCCGGAAAACCTCCACCGGTACCAATATCAAGGACTGTATCTTTTCTCCCGAAAGGTATGACCCTGGCAAGGCTGAGTGAGTGCAAAATATGATTAATGCAGAGGTTTGGAATATCCTTCCTGGATATTAAATTTATACGCTCATTCCAGAAACAGTAGAGATCTTCAAGTTGCCCGAACCTTTCTGCTGCAAGCAGGTCGAGACCGGGAAAATAGCGTGCCAGGCAATCGGGAGCCAACACTTTTATAATTTTGGACTGTTGTTGCTGAAAATATTAAAAAGCAGATCCCTTGCCCGGAAAAGCTGAGCTTTGACGGTCCCTATGGGCAGGTCCAGCTCCTGAGCAATCTCATCGTATGAATATTCCTTGAAATACCTTAGCTCTATTAGTTTACGGTATCTCGGCTTCAGTTTGGATACAATATCCTTCATCATATCCAGTTTCTGGATATTAATCATTTTCTCTTCCGGATCCATTTCTTCACACTGGATATTGTGAGAGGGGTCATCATGTTCTTCACCGGGAGATTCGAATGAAAGAGGCGCACTTTTCTTTTTGCGCATGAAATCTATGCAATTATTGGTCGCAATTTTAAAAAGCCAGGTGCTGAAGGCAAAATTTGGTGCGTATTGTTTAATACTTTTAAAGGCCTTTCCAAATGCTTCTATCGTAAGGTCCTCTGCATCGCTGGGATTATTAACCATCTTAAGCAACATAAAATATATCGCATCACGATACCTGCCCAGTAATTCCGCATACGCCCTCTGGTCGCCATCTGTAGCCTTTATTACAAGATCATAATCATATTGAGCCTTATCGGAAAGGTTCTGGCTTATCTCCATTTGATTCTTTTTTGGGTAATAGAATTGCCAACTACACAGAAGATGTTAATTAACGGTACAAATATATCAAACAATGGCGAAAATAGTAATAAATTATTTTCACTCAAACGGCTCATCCCCGCATTTAATATCAGAAAAGTTATAATCAACCTTACTATAAAAAAAGTAATTACGTAAGGAATTAAAACCTGATTGATAAGTAAAAGCACAAACAGTAAGTAAAAGAGAACGCGGCTTCCGGTTTCCAGACCCAGTAGCCACCGGGTGGAGCTTCTGTAATGAAACCCCGTGGTCAGATGCCTCTTTTTCTGGTTGAACCAGTCTGTCCAGCCTTCAGGAGGAGAAGACAGGGTGTGCGACTGGTGTGAGATTTCTATATTCGTGTTCCCCTTTTTTGCTACCTCATTGATAAAGAGATCATCATCACCCGACTCGAGTGCCAGATGTGAAGCAAAGCCCTTATTGGCAAAAAAGAGTGAGCGTTTGTAGGCGAGGTTCCTTCCAACCCCCATATAAGGTAAGCCAGCCAGTGCAAATGAAATATATTGCATGGCAATGAAAAAGGTATCATATCGGACCAGTTTGTTGAGAAGTCCCATACCGCTCTTATACCCACCATAACCCAAAACCACTTCGTATGGCGGGATAAAGTGTTTCTGCATTTGTGAAATCCAATGTGGGCTGGCAGGACAGCAATCAGCGTCAGTCAGCAGAACCCACTCATAATTAGCTGCCTTAAGTCCGATTGTCAGGGCAAGTTTTTTGCCAGTCCTGAATTTCAGATCTTTCTTTATATGTGTTGATCTTAAATTAGAGTACCTCTCTTTTAAGCGGTTAAGCACCTCCTCCGTATTGTCCTCTGATGAATCATTAACGACGACAACTTCAAAATTCCTGTAATCCTGCTCCAGGATAACCGGCAGGTTTTCTTCAAGGTTTCCTGCCTCATCCCGTGCGCAGATTATTACAGTAAGAGGTTCTCCGGAAGAGGTTATGGCATCACTGCTTCTGTGAATGGATAAACGTCTGAAAAAAAAGAGGTAAAAATACATCTGCATCAAAAAAGATGCAACAAAAACTCCGGAAACAATCATCCAGCCTATGCCCACATTTTCAAGGTCGAAACTCACACCTGGTAATTAAAAGACTCTGTAATTTTATTAAAGATTTTGTATATTATCAAAAAAGCCTCCGGAATTTTATAAAAGGTTTTTAACAATCTCAGATAGCCCCTGATAAATATATGCAGGATTTGAAGAGAATCATTGTCTGGACAATTGATTATCTTTGGCATACATTTTTAAACAGTGGATAATGTTTTTTAAACTTACGGCTTATGACCGGCATTCAGGGGCCCGTGCAGGAGTAATTTCAACCGGCAGAGGAAAAATAAAAACCCCTGTTTTCATGCCGGTAGGAACAGCTGGAAGTGTCAGAGGTGTAAGCAGATATGAACTGGAAAACAATATAGGCGCAGAAATCATCCTTGCCAACACCTACCACCTGTTCCTTCGTCCCGGTCTGGATATTATCCATCAGGCCGGAGGATTGCATAAATTTACCGGCTGGGAAAAACCAATGCTGACCGATAGCGGAGGTTACCAGGTATTTTCACTTGCAGAAAACCGAAAACTGTCAGAGGAAGGTGCAATCTTCAGATCTCATATAGACGGCTCCAGGCATAAATTCACACCCGAAAATATTGTTGATACCCAGCGCATAATTGGTGCAGATATTATCATGGCGTTTGATGAATGCACGCCATGGCCATGTGAGTACAAATATGCCAGGGATTCTATGAACCTTACCCACAGGTGGCTTGAAAGAGGATGGAAAAGATTTATCGAGACCGAAGTGGTGTATGGAAGCGAACAGTATTTATTCCCGATAGTTCAGGGAAGTGTTTATGACGACCTCAGGAAGAAATCGGCAGAATATGTTAGCGGACTTGATGCTGCAGGCAATGCTATTGGCGGACTTTCAGTTGGAGAACCACCGGAGATGATGTATGAGATGGTCGATGTAGTTAACAATATATTACCCGGGTCCAGACCCCGCTACCTAATGGGTGTCGGAACACCTGCCAATATTCTGGAATGCGTTGCATTGGGAGTCGATATGTTCGACTGTGTAATGCCGACAAGGAACGGACGCAACGGAACCCTCTTTACTTCAGATGGCATTATAAATATAAAAAACCTCAAATGGAAAAATGATTTTTCACCAATTGATCCTGGGGGAACAACCAGTACCGGAGTACAATATTCAAAGGCATATTTACGTCATCTAATAGTTTCGGGAGAAATGCTGGGATCCGTTATTGCCAGTATTCACAACCTTGGGTTTTACATATGGCTTTTGAAAAAAGCGAGGAAAGAGATAACCCTTGGGAATTATTATGCATGGAAGGATTCAGTAATTCCGCGGATAAGCAACAAGCTATGAACAAACAACTATTCAAAATACTGGACATATATATTATAAAAAAGTTTCTGGGGACATTTTTTTATTCCATCTTACTCATTGTAAGCATCGCAGTGATTTTTGACCTGGCCGAGAAACTGGATAATTTTATAGAGAGGGAGGCTCCCTGGAGAGCGGTTGTATTTGATTATTACCTTAATTTCATCCCTTATTTTGCCATTCTTTTCAGTCCCCTCTTCACCTTTATATCGGTCATATATTTCACTTCCAAGATGGCGTATAACACCGAGATTATCGCCATACTCAGCAACGGGGTAAGTTTCAGGCGCCTTCTCAGGCCCTATTTCATATCTGCAACTATAATTGCTGTTTTTGCATTTCTGATGAGTGATCTGGTGCTGCCAAAATCTAATGAAAAGAGGCTTGATTTTGAAGAAAAATACTACAGGAGGCAATCAACCAGGGCCGATTTACGAAACGTTCACAAACAGATCCTGCCGGGGGTGTATATATATTTCTCAAACTTCAGCCATGCCTCCAATATCGCATACAATTTCTCAATTGAAAAGTTTGAAGGGAACAGACTGGTATCTAAAACAACATCTGATTATGCATCATATGATACTACCACCAACAAATGGACTCTGAGGCAATATCTGACAAGGCATTTTGAAGAGACCGGCCAAAGGATTGAAAAAGGTATTACATTAGATACTACGCTGAATGTTCATCCTTCCGAATTAAGTCGCAGGGAAAGCATAGTGGAGACTATGAGCCTGAGACAGCTTGACGAATTCATTGATCAACAGCGGATGCAGGGTGCGGATAACATAGACTATTATCTTATTGAACGTTACAGTCGCATATCATTTCCCTTCTCCACCTTCATACTTACCCTTATCGGTATGGCTCTGTCGTCAAGGAAAGTACGTGAAGGCATCGGTTTTCATATCGGACTGGGATTGATGCTCAGCTTCTCCTATATCCTTTTCATGCGTTTCAGCACCATGTTCTCGGTCAGTGGACTGCTGAGCCCGATGGTTGCGGTATGGATACCCAATATACTTTATGCAGTTATTGCATACATTATTTACCGATTTGCACCTAAGTAATCAGTATGAAAATCCGTTGCACAAAACATTCCGGAATATTAATCAGATAAAAAGCCTGCTGATGTTGAACAGAGACGACCGCAATTTTTTTTTCATTCTTTCAGATTAATAATCAGTTTACTAATTGATCCGGAAATAACATATGTATTTTAAAATTTTTTTAATATATTTTGATTTCGTAATGTTGTATTCTTATTAACCAAATTACCTGTTTATGGGATTAAAAAGGAAGATCCTTGAATTACACAAGAAAAGGGAAGAGGTACTGAAAGGCGGAGGCGACAAGGCCATTGAAAAACAGACCGCTATGGGTAAAATGACCGCACGTGAGAGGATAATCTCTCTATGCGATCCTGATTCATTTCATGAATATGACCTGTTCGTTGAACATGAGGCAAGAGATTTCGATATGGACAAGAAAGTACTGCATGGTGATGGTGTAATAATCGGAACAGGTACCATCTACGGAGCTCCTGTCTGCATCTTTGCTCAGGATTTTACCGTTGCAGGCGGCTCCCTTGGAATGATGCATGCACGCAAGATCACAAAGATCATGGACCATGCACTCAAAATGAAAGTCCCCCTGATCGGAATAAATGATTCGGGTGGTGCCAGAATCCAGGAGGGAGTTAATTCGCTGGCCGGTTACGGAGAGATATTTTTCAGAAATACACTCTCTTCAGGTGTCATACCGCAGATATCGGTAATTCTGGGACCCTGTGCCGGTGGTGCAGTCTATTCCCCGGCCCTCACAGATTTTGTTTTTGTTGTTGATAAGATATCAAAAATGTTTATAACCGGCCCTGAAGTGATAAAGACCGTTCTTGGCGAAGAGATCACGATGGAAGACCTTGGAGGAGCGCGTGTGCATAGTGAAATTACGGGCAATGCCCACTTTTTTGCAAAAAGTGAAGCAGACTGTTTTGAACAGATAAAAAAGCTTATCACATTCATTCCTATGAACAACATAAGGAAAGCGCTGAAATTTGAACCGAAAGAGCCGAAACCTGAATACAGGATTTCTGAAATTGTACCGGGAGACCCCCGTCAGCCATATGATGTGAGAGACGTTATCAGGGCAATAGCAGATGATTCCGATTTCTTTGAAATTCAGGAATTATGGGCTTCCAATATAGTAATTGGATTTGGAAGAATGAATGGAGATACCATCGGCTTTGTTGCCAATCAGCCACTTGTGCTTGCCGGGGTGCTTGATGTTGATTCATCGGATAAAGCTGCAAGGTTCATTCGTTATTGTGATGCTTTCAACATACCGATAATCACACTTGTTGATCTTCCGGGTTATCTGCCGGGGGTGGACCAGGAGCATGCCGGCGTAATACGACATGGAGCCAAGGTTCTTTATGCATACAGCGAAGCTACCGTAGCAAAGATGACCGTCATTATCAGAAAAGCATACGGAGGCGGATATATTGCAATGAGCTCAAGACATCTCCGCGCGGACTTCGTGTTTGCGTGGCCAACTGCTGAAATCGCAGTCATGGGTCCGGAAGGTGCTGCCAATATAATTTTCAGAAAGGATATAATGGAAGCCAAAGATCCCGATAAAATGAGGAAGCAGAAGGTAAAAGAATATAAGGAGAAGTTTGCCAACCCTTATGTTGCAGCTGCCCGTGGATATGTAGACTCGGTTATTGAACCTGAGGAGACCAGGAATCTTCTTCTCCATGCAATCGAAGTGTCCGGAAGCAAATCAGTGTTTTTGCCCCAGAAGAAACATGGGATCCCTCCCTTTTGAAAAAATTATTTTTTTTGTTCGCACAATAAAATATAAATATAATGAACAAGATTGATTGTGAAGAGAAAAAGATAAAATGCAAGACATTTGTTATTGACGGCACAAAGTATCGTACCACCTTGAATAAAAAGTTTGAAAAAAGGCAAAAGTGGTCAAAATCTGAAAAGAACAAGGTAAAATCCTTTATCCCCGGCACAATACTTAAGCTTTATGTAAAAGAGGGCCAGTGTGTTAAAAAAGGGGATAATCTTTTAATTCTGGAAGCAATGAAGATGCAAAACCTTATTAAAAGTCCCCTCGAGGGAATAATCAAATCCATCAATTTGAAAGAGGGTGAGAAAGTTCCTAAAGGTAAGCTGATGATAGAGATCGGTTTTGCCTAAAGGATACCCTCCCATACAAACATCCCCGGAAACTGATCCTGCAAGTTAACTTTATCATCCTTACTGCTATAAAGACCGTAAACCGCCGACCCGCTTCCACTCATAGATGAATAAAAGGCCCCTGATTCAATCAGTTTCTCTCTTATATCCTTCACCACGGGAAACGCATCAAAAACCAATGATTCAAAATCATTGATTACCCTGTCCTGCCAGGTTAATGGATCCGTTTGCAACAGATCAATCAAAGAACATGATGGTTTCTTACTCTTTATATTGCTGTAAGCCCAGGCAGTATTTATGCCCTTGCCAGGATGCACAATTACAATTCTGCAGCCGGTCAGGTCAATCCCGGCATCCTCAAGAATATCACCCCGTCCCTTTGCAAAAACCGGTTTGTTGTAAATGAAAAAAGGGCAGTCACTGCCAATCTGTCCTGCAATCAAAGCAAGCTCGGGACTGGTTATATTTAACTCAAACATTTCATTAAGAGTCATTAATACAGATGCGGCATTGGAAGACCCACCTCCAAGTCCGGCTCCATGAGGTATTATCTTATGAAGATGCATCTCCACAGGGGGCAATTGCCTTATATGGCAAAGCTCCCTCCATGCTCTGACACAGAGGTTGGCTGATGCATCAACATCGATTTTCAGGCCGGTATTTATAAGCCTGACCATGTCTGAATTTTTCCCCGGAAGGGGGATAATCTCAAGTATGTCTGTTAACCTAACAGGATATAAGAGGGTCTCGATATTATGATAGCCGTCCTCTCTTTTTCCTGTTATATTAAGTCCGATATTGATTTTGGCATTGGGAAAGCAAATCATTTTACGGTTGTTTTGAACAAATTTAGTTTATTTTTCAACACCTTTCTGTTCAAAAAGAATGTTGATTAAAGTTTCAGGAGGCAGCAGTTATTTTATAACTTTGGAACCCCGTAATAAAGGTTAAATTTGCTTAGCATGGATAAAATCGTTAAACCCAGATACAGCCAGTTGCAGCCGGTAGGTGAATATGGAAAGGTGCCGCCTCAGGCAATTGAACTCGAAGAGACTGTCCTTGGAGCAATTATGCTTGAGAAAGATGCTCTTATCGGTGTGCTGGACCTTTTAAAACCCGAAAGTTTTTACAAGGAATCACATCAGAAGATATATACAGCATTGATGAAATTATCCCTTGAGGAGAAACCGATAGATATTCTGACTGTTACCGAAGAGCTGAAGAAACAAAAACAGCTTGAATCTGTTGGCGGAGCATTCTATATAACACAGCTGACCGGTAGAGTGTCATCGGCTGCCCACATTGAATATCATGCACGAATCATTGCACAGAAATATATTCAGAGAGAACTTATAAGGATCTCTACCGAAATACAGAACCGTTCCTATGATGAAAGCAGTGATGTTGATGATCTGCTTGATTTCTCGGAGACAGAGCTGTTCAATATTGCCGAGGGAAATATTAAGAAGGAGACGGTAAAGATAAATATGCTGATTAAAGAAGCTATTAATCAGATTGAAGAATCCAGCAAGAGAGAGGATAACCTGAGCGGTGTTCCAAGCGGTTTTACGAGGATTGACCGCATTACCTCAGGCTGGCAGAAATCAGACCTCGTAATTATTGCTGCCCGGCCCTCGATGGGAAAAACAGCCTTTGTGCTTTCAATGACCAGAAACATTGCAGTTGAACACAAGAGACCCGTAGCTGTATTTTCACTTGAGATGTCATCCATTCAACTGGTTAACAGAATGATAGTAAGCGAGACAAAACTTCCTTCCGATCGTATTAGAAACGGTAAGCTGCATGATTACGAATGGGAACAGCTGGAAATAAAAATTAAAAACCTTGTTGATGCTCCCATCTTCATTGATGATACGCCAGCTATATCAATTTATGAGCTGAGGGCAAAATGCAGAAGGCTAAAGAGGCAGCATAATATTGACCTGATAATAATTGACTATTTGCAGTTGATGACCGGAACATCTGATACCAGGGGTAATCGTGAACAGGAAGTATCAACAATATCCCGCTCACTTAAAGCTATATCAAAAGAGCTTGATGTACCGGTAATTGCTCTTTCCCAGTTAAATCGGGCAGTAGAAACAAGAGGTGGGACAAAAAGGCCTCAACTTTCAGATCTGCGTGAATCAGGTGCAATTGAACAGGACGCTGATATGGTATTGTTTATTCACAGACCAGAATACTACGGATTTTATGAAGATGAGGATGGAAACTCAAACATTGGGATAGCTGAAATAATAATTTCAAAACACAGGAACGGACCCGTTGGCGAGGTAAAACTGAAATTTAATTCAGAAGCTGCCAATTTTACTGAACTTGAAGATGATCTTAAGCCCATATCCGAAGACGACCTCTCAATAACCCTCAGCTCAAAAATGAATAAAGACAGTGAGTTCTCGAGTGGTTTTACCGGAAAGGGTAATATAGATTTTGACAATGAACCACCCCCTTTCTGATAACAAGAGATAGTCGATTAAAATTCAAAGACTTCGGATTTCTGCCCGGCAAGGTGGAATACAAAATCTGAATCAGTACAAATATCTTTGTATCTTTGCATGCCTTCATTAAATAAAACGCAAAGGTGAACTTCTAAGATGAATAACTTCAAAGACTTCAATTTCCATCCATTAATACAGGAAAGCATTGATGCGATGGGTTATTTCAAACCGACACCGGTACAGGTTAAAACTATTCCCTTAATCCTTAACAACAAAGATCTCATAGCATGTGCACAGACAGGGACAGGAAAAACAGCAGCCTTTTTGCTACCGGTGCTTCAGAAAATTGCTGAAAATGAGAACTACTACGGTACCAGGTTGCTTGTGATAGTGCCAACCAGAGAACTGGCGATGCAGATTGACCAGCATGTCCAGGGATTTTCATACCATATCCCCGTAAGTTGCATAGCGGTTTACGGAGGTGGAGATGGTGAAACATGGGATCAGCAAAAATCAGCCATCGCATCCGGAGTCAACATAATTATTGCCACACCCGGAAGGCTTATTTCCCTTATCGGACTCGATTACCTTAAATCAGACTCTCTTCAGACCCTCGTTCTTGATGAAGCCGATCGTATGCTTGATATGGGATTTTATGACGATATTATAAAAATTATAAACGCTCTTCCAAAGAAACGGCAGACTTTGATGTTTTCAGCAACCATGCCCCCGAAAATCAGGCAACTGGCAAAAAAGATTCTTACTGAACCTGAGGAGGTGAATATATCAATTGCAAAGCCGGCTGAAGGTGTCCTCCAGGGAGCATACCTTGTCCATGATAACCAGAAACAGGCCCTTATTATGGACCTGCTGCATGACAAACCTGATCTGAAAAGCATTTTAATCTTCTCCGCAACCAGGAAGAATGTTAAAGTTCTTCATAAGCAGCTTAAATCAGACGGCTTTTCATGTGGTGCAATACACTCTGACCTGGAACAACATGAACGCATTTCTGTTCTTAACGATTTCAAGAACAGGAAACTTCAGATCCTGGTTGCCACAGATATTGTTTCACGCGGGATAGATATTGACAGCATCGATCTGGTAATAAACTACGATGTTCCATCAGATGCCGAAGATTATGTCCACAGGGTAGGCCGCACGGCAAGGGCTGAAATGACAGGGGTGGCTCTGACGTTCATAAACAACAGAGAAATAAGAAGTTTCCAGAATATTGAGGACCTCATAGGAAGTAAAGTCCATAAAATCCCCCTTCCTCCCCACCTTGGTAACGGACCGGACTATCATGAAGCCAAACCACACAAATCCGGTAAGGATAAAAGCAAAGGAAAACAGAAATTCAGAAAAAGGACCGGAAAGTGATCAGGCCGGAAAGAACCCTGTGAAGTAAATTGAATATCAGATTAATCAGCGCCTGTCGGGTGAAAAAAAATCTGATTCATCGGGTTCAGGTATTTTACCACGCATCTGTTCAATCTCCCTGAACATCTTCTGCTGCTGTTCAATCAATTCTTCTTCATTTTCAGGAATTCCTTCGATAAAATTGATGACTGAAACCTCGTGGCCAGATTCATCATAAAAAATCCATTCCCCGTGCCTCAGGTTATTTTTATAATAACCTTTTATTTCGACCCTGCCGGTGGAAGAATAATAAACAAAGCTGCCATGCTGCTGGTCATTTATAAATTCTGCTTCGATTCTCAGATTTCCGTTTTGATAGTATTGTCTCCAGGGGCCATTCTTTAAATCATTTTCATACCAGAAAGATTCAGCAACCTGACCATCAGGGTAATATGCCGTTGAAACCCCCTCTTTCTTTCCCATATCATAAGTCTCTTTTCTGGCGAGATAATTATCATAAAAAGAAAAATACTCCCATAAGCTGTCCTTTTTTTCATCAATATAAATTCCGCGGGCAGCAAGATTGCCATCTTCGTAAAAAAGCTGAGTCTCAGCCCTTATGCCATCATTACAGAAAAACATTATGGCCATTTTGCTACCCCCGGGAAAGTACCTGATTAACTCACCTACCGGACGATCATTTTTGAAGGTACCATGATATCGAATATTACCATTGGGATATTTCCGTTCCCAGTAACCCTGTCTCAACCCTTCATCATCAATATAATTTTTTCTGCCGTTTAATTCCTGCGAATCCAGATGTAAAAAAAAAGATGAAAAAAGGAGGAGACAGAGCATCAATGTCATAACAAAATTATTTTACTTCTTCAAAATCTACGTCAGTTACATCATCATCACCAGAGGAGGACTCCGATTTGGATGACTGTTCATCCTGTCCGGAACCCTGTCCGGATTCTGAACCAGCCTGAGCCTGACCTGCCTTGTACATTTCTTCCGATGCTGCCTGCCAAACTGTATTCAATTCAGCAGATGCTTTATCGATTGCCTCAATATCCTGGCTTTTATGTGCCTCTTTTAATTTACCAAGAGCCTCTTCAATGGGCGCTTTCTTATCTGCAGGCAGTTTGTCACCAAATTCCTTCAATTGTTTCTCGGTCTGGAATATCAGGCTGTCGGCCGCATTCATCTTATCCGCCTTTTCTCTCACCTTTTTATCCTCCTCTTCATGTACCTTGGCCTCCTCACGCATACGCTTTATTTCTTCTTCATTAAGACCTGATGAGGCCTCAATTCTGATACTCTGCTGTTTGTTCGTACCCTTATCTTTAGCTGAAACATTAAGAATACCATTGGCATCAATATCAAAAGTAACCTCAACCTGGGGCACACCTCTCGGGGCAGGTGGGATTCCATCCAGATGGAATCTCCCAATTGTCTTGTTGCCCGATGCAACCGGACGTTCGCCCTGCAGGACATGTATCTCAACAGAGGGCTGATTATCTGCAGCTGTGGTAAATGTCTCGGTTTTTTTAGTGGGTATAGTAGTATTTGCCTCAATAAGTCTTGTCATTACACCACCCATAGTTTCAATACCCAAGGATAACGGAGTAACATCCAGTAGCAGCACATCCTTTACCTCTCCTGTAAGAACGCCTCCCTGAATTGCTGCACCAATAGCCACCACCTCATCGGGATTGACACCCTTGGAAGGTGTCCTTGCGAAGAAATCCTCAACCACCTTCTGTATTGCAGGTATACGTGTGGAACCGCCCACAAGTATTACTTCATTGATATCTGAAGAAGAGAGACCACTATCCTTAAGTGCTTTTTTACAGGGCTCAATGGTAGCCTGAATCAGTTTATCACTAAGTTTCTCAAAGTGAGCCCTGGTAAGTGTTTTCACAATATGTTTTGGTATACCGTCAATAGGCATGATATACGGAAGGTTGATCTCAGTACTGCTTGAGCTTGATAGCTCAATCTTGGCTTTCTCTGCAGCCTCCTTGAGTCTTTGAAGAGCCATTGGATCCTTTTTAAGATCGACACCTTCATCCTTTTTAAATTCTCCTGCCAGCCAGTCTATTATAACCTGATCAAAATCATCACCCCCAAGGTGAGTATCACCGTTGGTAGATTTTACCTCAAATACTCCGTCACCAAGCTCCAGGATTGAAATATCAAAAGTTCCTCCTCCCAGATCATATACAGCAATTTTCAGATCCTGAGATTTTTTATCGAGACCATATGCCAGGGCTGCAGCAGTAGGCTCATTTATAATACGTTTCACTTTAAGTCCGGCTATCTCTCCCGCCTCCTTTGTAGCCTGACGCTGTGAGTCACTAAAGTAGGCCGGAACTGTAATAACGGCTTCGTTAACTTCCTGGCTCAAATAATCCTCTGCAGTTTTCTTCATCTTTTGAAGAACCATTGCAGATATCTCCTGTGGAGAATATTTACGATCACCTACAACCACCCTGGGTGTAATGTTATCTCCTTTGTCGACTTTGAAAGATACCCTGTTGATCTCTTTTGATAACTTATCATAAGGCTCCCCCATAAATCTTTTGATTGATGAAATGGTCCTTTCGGGATTAGTTATAGCCTGCCTCTTTGCAGGGTCTCCGACTTTTCTTTCACCATTATCAACAAACGCGACTATTGAAGGAGTTGTTCTTTTGCCTTCGCTGTTAGGAATAACTACAGGTTCATTCCCTTCCATTACGGAAACACAACTATTGGTTGTGCCCAGATCTATACCAATTATTTTACCCATAATATATTTTAGTTTTATATTTTTTTTGGAAAAGAAAGTAATCAATGATTGTGCCATAACATTATAATGGCATTATTATGTAATATTGACACAAAGATTTCCAAATCGGAATTATTAAACATGTGACAAAAAGACATTATGACAGTGCTGAAAGAATGATTTTTTTTCATCTGTATGTGTGTATTTTAAGCTGAAAAAATTCAATTATATTTGTTACATCAAATAATATCGCAAGAAGATGTCTGTAAATAAAAGATCCAGGATAAAGAAGGTCACCACCCATGTTTTACAGGAAATGAAACTTCATGGTGATAAGATAGCAATGATAACAGCATATGACTATTCCATGGCCAGAATAATAGATTCGACAGGTATAGACGTAGTGCTTGTGGGTGATTCTGCCTCAAATGTGATGGCAGGCAATGAATCAACCCTGCCCATTACACTTGACCAGATGATCTATCATGCCAGATCTGTGGTTAAAGCCATTAACCGTGCGCTGATTGTTGTTGATATGCCGTTTGGAACATACCAGGGCAACTCAAAAGAGGCTCTCTGTTCGGCAATAAGGATCATGAAAGAAACTGGTGCACATGCGGTGAAAATGGAGGGAGGATCGGAAATTATCGAATCAGTAAACAGGATTCTTTCGGCAGGAATACCCGTCATGGGGCATTTGGGACTTATGCCGCAATCTATTCACAAGTTTGGAACTTACATAGTAAGGGCGACGGAAGAGGAAGAGGCCAATACATTATTGGAAGATGCTGAAACCCTGGAAAAAGCTGGCTGTTTCTCAATAGTACTTGAGAAAATCCCTGCTAAACTGGCAGCAAGGGTTGCCTCAACTGTCAAGATACCCGTAATTGGAATTGGTGCCGGAGCGAAAGTTGACGGACAAGTGCTTGTCCTTCATGATATGCTGGGAATAATTCAGGACTTTTCCCCGAGATTTTTAAGACGCTATCATAACCTGTATGAAGAAATAAAAGGTGCAGTTCAAAATTATACTGAAGATGTAAAAAAGCAGGATTTTCCGAACGAAAAAGAACAATACTAAGAGATTTTCCGTTCTGATGTGCTCTCCGGAGATAATATATGAAGACAATCACATTATAGCTGTCAATAAACAGACATCCGATCTTGTTCAGGGAGATATTACTGGTGATACCTCCCTTCAGCAAATATTGAAATCATGGTTAAAACAGAAATACAATAAACCCGGGAATGTTTACCTGGGTGTAATTCACAGACTTGACAGACCTGTAAGCGGGGTTGTTTTATTTGCAAAAACCAGCAAGGCCCTCACGAGGATGAACAATCTTTTTAAAACCGGTGATGTGAAAAAAACATACTGGGCAATTGTAGGAAGTAAACCAGAAAATGATTCAGGGCAACTTGTTCATCATCTTAAAAAAAACCATATTCAGAATAAGTCCTATGTATACGAAAAAGCTGTAGAAGGCTCAAAAAAGGCAATTCTCAGCTACAATCTCCTATATGAATTTCAGAACTATTACCTTCTTGAGATTAACCTGGAAACAGGCAGGCACCATCAGATCCGTTGTCAACTGGCAAAAATTGGCTGCCCTGTTCTCGGCGATTTGAAATACGGCTTTCCCAGATCAATCGAGTCAGGAGGAATAGGCCTTCACTCAAGAAAAATTGCCTTTACACATCCGGTAAGCCTGGAACCGGTAGTGATCTTTGCAGATCCCTCCGGCCATAGATTATGGGATATAGTTAATATGAAATTAAAAACCGGCTCTTTAAAGGTATAGGATCATATCAGGAAATTGTTACTTTTAGACCGGAATATAATATGAAAGAACAAAACCAATGTATATTAATTATCAGAAATCAGATAGCCACAATTTACACAAATGCACTATAAAGTCCTTATAGCAGGAGATAACATAAAATCAGTGACAGTTCTTCGAAAATCTCTTGAACTATTTACACACGAATTCACGGTTTTCACGACCATAAGCAGTAAAATTGATGAAAATGTCAATTCAGTAGAATGGCCCGATATAATCATTCTCTATTTCGATGATATTATAGATAAAGGGATGAAAGCACTTTCTCTGATTAAGGGTAATCAAAAGACAAAAACCATACCGGTACTTATGATCACTGATTTTATATCATATAATGTTCAGAAGGCTATCACTGCGGGAGCAGACGACTTTATCAGAAAGCCTATTGAAAGGATTGAACTGATGATAAGAATTAAATATCTGATTCAACGAAATCGGTTATACCTTGAAAACCTTAAACACTCAGAAGAACTCAAAAAACTCTCTCTGGTTGCTGACAAGTCCGACAACTCGGTTCTGATAACAAATGCTGTTGGGGAACTTGAATGGGTTAATAAGGCATTTGAAAGAATTTATGAATACTCCATGGAAGACTTCAAGGGTCGATACGGCAATAAACTACAGGAGATTTCACATAAGTTTTCAGAGGCAATGAGCAAATGCAGAAAAGATCGCAAATGGATGGTATATGAAAATTGCTGGGTCACCAGAAATGGAAACAAGAAATGGATCCAGACCTCCCTCACTCCTATAATAGCTGATAATGATGTAATAACCAATTTCATTGCTGTTGAAACAGATATAACACCGCTAAAGCTGGCAGAGGAAAGATTGCGGGATCAAAATCAGGATCTTGTTGATATTACAGTCAGCGTCGAACAGATCAACAAAAAGCTGGAAGAAAAACAGAAGGAGGTAACCCAGCAGAAAAAACTCATGGAAGAACAGAAAAAGCTGGCCGACAATCTTCTGAAGAATATTTTTCCATATGATATTGCTGAGCAACTTAAATTAAAGGGATATGCCATACCAAAACATTACAGGTTAGTCTCAATCATGTTCACTGATTTTGCCGGATTTGCCAAATTATCTGATAAGTTGAGCGTGCACGATCTGATCAGGGAGCTTAGCATGTATTTCGAAAAGTTTGACTTAATTACAACTGAACATTTTATTGAAAAAATAAAAACTATTGGAGATTCTTACATGTGTGCCGGAGGTCTTCCAATAAGAAACCGCAGTAATCCTATAGACACAGCCCTGGCAGCCCTTGAAATACAAAAATTCGTTAAAGAGTCTAACCGGGAGAAAGAATTGAAAAGCCAGCCTAAATGGGAATTACGTCTTGGCATTCACACTGGAGAAGTTATTGCAGGAGTTATTGGAAGATCAAAAATGGCATATGATATCTGGGGAGATGCCGTTAACACAGCAAGCAGGATGGAGTCCAATGGTGAAGCGAATAAAATAAATATCTCAGGCAGTACTTACAAGCATGTAAAAAAATACTTCGACTGCACCTACAGGGGTAAGATAGATGTCCGGAACAAGGGTCAGATTGATATGTATTTTCTTAACAGGTTGAAAAAAGAATACTGCACAGACAATGAAGGGATAGTGCCGAACAGCACATTCAAAAGAATACTTTCAGAATACTGACCGGCAAACCGCACGGTACAAATATTCCCATGATTCATCATTTTCATTTATAACTAACTTTTGGATTGACAATAATAGTTATGTTTATTTTGTTTAAACAACAACTATTTAATACGCATATTTCCGGAAAATTAGCCATTTTTGCTTTATTGAACCACAAAATAAATCGTATATGAAACGCCAATGACAATATTTTCAATATTTTGACCAGAGAACAATGATTTAATTTGAATATTTACTTATGAAAATTCTCCGACTGATCATCTTTATTGCTGTTTTAATATCAGCCTGCAGATCTATCCGTTACACCCCCCCGGCCACATCTGTCACACGATCTGAATATATTGCAAAGTACAGTGATATTGCCATCAGGGAAATGAAGAGGACAGGTATTCCGGCAAGTATAAAAATGGCCCAGGCAATACTTGAATCGGGAGACGGAAACAGCACACTTGCAAGACGAGGTAATAACCATTTTGGAATTAAATGTCATGACTGGACAGGAAGGAGGATATATCATGATGATGATGAGCGAAATGAATGTTTCAGGAGATACAGCAACCCGGAAGAATCTTTTCTTGATCACAGTGATTTTCTCACAAGCAGGCCAAGATACGCAGATCTCTTTAAACTGGACCCCTATGATTATAGAGGCTGGGCAAGAAGTCTGAGAGCAGCGGGATATGCCACTAATCCACAATATGACAGACTACTGATAAGGATTATCGAAGACAATGAGCTTTACAAGCTTGATGCAGGAATATCATTATCAAAAAGTGGAGGGGAAGTTGTTGATAACAGGAAAAGAAAAGGAGTTACTGATGAGTTCCCGACTTCCGGATCAAGAAGGATTCAGACCCGGAACAGAATAAATTATATTATTGCCGAAGATGGAGATACATACGAAAGTATTACCAGCGAAATAGGACTTATGAGTTGGGAGCTGGCCCGCTACAACGATATCTCCCGGGGTTCTGCCATAAATCCGGGTGACATAGTTTATCTTCAGCCAAAACGCATAAGGGCTCAAAGAGGTATGGAAACACATAAGGTAATTGAGGGTGAAACAATGTGGCATATATCTCAATTATACGGTATAAGGCTTGCACGGCTGTTAAGGCGCAATCATATGCGAAAAGGAGAGGAACCAACTCCGGGTCAGATTATCTATCTGCGAAACGATAGTCCCTACTAGGAGCAGAGGATCTGATGATGCAAATGTTAAAGTAAAAAAATTATGCCATTCAGACTGTTGAAAATGCCTTCAAATACATGAGGCCATTGGACCGGGTCTGTATCCTCTGACAAATTCAGGTCCCGTCATCGGCCTTCTGGCTTCCGGTTGCAAACGTTTTACCAAAACAGACCCTTCACCCGTTGCAATGATCAGTTGATTATTATATACTTTCAGCCTGCCCGGGCTGAAAGCATGGGCTTCTGCAATTTTTTCAACTTCAAAAATCCTGATATTTATAGTTTTTCCCCCATCTTCCAGGATTGTCCACGCTCCAGGATAGGGGCTCAGTCCTCTTACAAAATCAAATAATCTGTCCGCCGGCTGAGACCAGTTTATGCGGCAATCTTTTTTAGTAATTTTCGGGGCTGCAGGCAAATTGACCCTGTATTCTGATTCGTCCTGAGGCTTTGGAGTAACTGTTCCGGCTGTAATTGCTTCGATGGTTTTCAACATCAACCATGCGCCGTCTATCATCAGCCTGTCATGCAATTCCCCGGCAGTCTCATTACTCCTGATGCCTGTTTTCTCCTGAAGGAGTATTTTACCTGTATCAATTTCTTTTTCAATCAAAAATGTTGTAACCCCGGTAATTTTCTCTCCATTTATAATGGCATGATTAATGGGAGCAGCTCCCCGGTACAAAGGCAAAAGAGAGGCATGCAGGTTTACGGTTCCCAATGGTGGAATTGTCCATATTTTCTCCGGCAGCATCCTGAAGGCAACAATAACAAACAGGTCAGCGGCAAAATCCCTTAGCCTCTCTGCAAATCTATCTTCCTTCAGTTTAGAAGGTTGTAAAACCTCAATATTATTGGCAAGTGCAGCAAGCTTAACCGCCGACTCCCTAAACTTTAGTCCCCGACCGGAAGGTTTATCAGCAGCAGTCACCACAGCCCTGACAGGATAACCTTTTTCAATCAGGATTTCCAGGGACGGAACAGCAAACCGGGGCGTCCCCATAAAGATAATTGCCGGTTTATGGCTGGTCATAGCAGAAACCTAAAATATTAATTTTCAGGATTACCCTCTGATTCCTCCGGCTTAACAAGATCAAGGAAGTGACCCATTTTGTCCCTTTTGGTAACCAGGTAATTATAATTATGTTTATTTGTCGTAGACTTAGTATGAATTATCTCAACAATCTCCAGTCCGTACCCTTCGAGGCCTTTACGCTTAAAAGGATTATTGGCGATCAGTCTTATCTTGCCTATTCCAAGTTCATGAAGAATGTTTGCACCTACTCCAAAATCCCTCTCATCTTCGTTAAATCCGAGATAAACATTTGCCTGAATAGTATCCATGCCCTCATCCTGTAATTTGTAGGCAGCCATTTTATTGAATAATCCTATGCCCCTTCCCTCCTGGTTAAGATAAACCACAACACCTTTACCCTCATCCTGTATCATTTTCATGGCTTCATTCAACTGGTTTCCACAATCACAACGCATAGAACCAAAAATGTCTCCGGTCACACATGACGAATGGACTCTCACAAGCACGGGATCTTCACGTGTCCACTTTCCCTTTAGAATGGCAACATGTTCAAAGCCGGTTGATTTCTGGCGGAATGGTATTAGATGGAAATCCCCGTATCTTGTAGGTAGTTTCACCTCAACTCCTTTTTCAACAATGCTTTCATGCTGAAGCCGGTATGCAATCAGTTTTTCAATGGAGATAATTTTAAGGTTAAACTGATCAGCAATTGCCTTCAATTCAGGAAAGCGGGACATGGATCCATCAGGATTCATAATCTCTACCAGAACTCCTCCAGGTTTTAACCCGGCAAGTACCGAAAGATCAACTGCGGCCTCGGTATGCCCAGCCCTCCTTAAAACACCTTTACTTTTTGATTTCAACGGAAACACATGACCCGGACGGGCCAGGTCCTCAGGCCTGGTTGAAGGATCAACCAGTGCATTGATGGTCTTCGCCCTGTCTGCTGCAGAAATCCCGGTTGTACACCCTCTACCGATCAAATCAACCGAAACAGTAAAAGCAGTCTCATGCAAAGAGGTGTTTTTCCCAACCATCAGCTGAAGATCAAGCTCGTTGCAGCGCTCCTCAGGTATAGCGGCACAAATCAAACCTTTGCCGTGCGTCGCCATAAAATTGACTGTATCGGGGGTTGTCAGTTCAGCCGCAGCAACAAAGTCACCTTCATTTTCCCGATCCTCGTCATCAACAACAATAATTACCCTTCCCTTCTTTATTTCTTCGATGGCTTCATCGATTGAATCAAGGTTACTACTGGTTCCTTCTTGTTGGTTGCCAGACATTTGATTTAACTCCTTTCAAATAATTAATAAACCCCACCAGCAAAGCAAAGTTCATACTTATAAAATGAGTAACAAACCGCAAAATTATAACATGAATTTTGATTTTCCCCAATAAATAATCAACTAATGGTAAGATTAAAATAAAAACCTGGAAATAGAACAGATACCTATAAAAAAAGTATTCTCTGCCGAGAAAAAGACTGGTAAAAAAAATTGTTGCAAAGAAAAAGGGACCAATCCAGCGCAAAACTTTATGTGAAATAAAGCTAAGAGATACCCCCCTGGCAGAAGATAGCAGAAAAGACGAGAAATATTTCAGGTTTTGGAAATTTCCTGCAGCTATTCTGGCTTTCCTCCTGAATTCCTCGCTCAGACTGCTGGATACATCCTCATATACAATAGCATCAGTTTCGATTATGGCTTTATGAGCTGATGCTATCACTTTCATATTAATGAAAAAGTCATCAACCAAAAATGATGATGGCACATCACAATATAACTCCCTCCTAAGGGCATAGCACCCACCAAAAGGCCCCATCATGGTACCCCATAAAATGCTTTCGCGCTCTTTGATTTTAACCTCCCTTGTTATGTAGAGGTTCTCCTGAACAGATATTCCGGAATCCCTTATACCCTTGTGTTTCATATTGGAATCAACAAGCCCGATACTGGTGTCTTTAAAATGCTTTAAAAGATGATAAATGGTATCCTGTTCAAGTATGACATTTGCGTCGGTTATGATCAATATATCCTCTTTAGATAACCTGACCAGATCGTTTATAATCCCAGATTTTCCCCTGCGCTCATCAAATCTGAAAAATCTCAGGTATTTATATGAAGAGGCAAGATTTTGAAGTATTTTATCAGTATTATCGGTCGATGCATCTGAACCGACCAGTATCTCTAGTTTTTCTTCAGGATGTTTATTAAGGATTATGCTTTCTATCTTTTCTGATATGACATTCTCTTCATTATGCACGGCCATCAAAACCGAAACACCCGGTAGGTCACGAGCAGATTCGTATGTATTCCTGCCAGCGACCCTGCGTCTTGCAAGTAGATCAATCAATGCAGGATACAGTAGATAAGTGTGAACAAGAGCAGCGACCGAAATCCAAAAAAGAATAATAGCTACTATCATTTAAGACTTTTTTTATAGAAAGCTGTTAGTTCTTTTGTTATATTTCTGTTATTATAATGATTTAAGGCAAAATCCCTTGCATTATTCCCAATTCGGAATGCCCAGTCCGGATTATCAAGCATCTTTTCAACAGATTCGAAGAAAGCATACTTATCATCAGCCAGGAGTAAATGCCTTCCACTCTCTACAGGAATCCCCGACACAGAATAAGAGGTTGCTACTATGGGCTTCCCCATAAGCATGGCTTCAATGATTCTCACTCTTATCCCGCTTCCTGAAAACAAAGGAACAACTAAAATCCCGGTTTCAGAAAGAAATTCTGATGCATTTTCCACTTCTCCTCTGAAATCGATCATGCTATTTACTAGTTTTCTAGCAAATCCACTTTTTGCATTTCTTCCTGCTACAAGAAATCTCAGCTCTTTACGATTATTTATTAGTTTACCCCAAACTTCCCTGATAAACCAATCAAGACCGTCAATATTCGGCATCCAGTCAAGGGCACCAATATACTGCAAACAATGGTATTTACAGCTTATTCTACTGTAATTGTTCAGTTTATCAGAGTACATACCAAAAGGAGCAACAATTACGGGTTGTTTATTACCCATCCGAATAAAGTTTTCATGATCCGGACTGGTAATGGGAACCAGTAAATCATATTTATTGATAAAGCTCAGTTCAAAACTTCTTATCCTCCGGTATAAACTTCGAAGGTAAATTTTCTTCAGGGGATTTTTTTCTCTTTTGTAATAGCTTTTCCAGATAATATATTCAACATTATGAGCCCTGTATACTATCAGTGCATTTGAATTATCTCTAATGCAGCCCAGGTATGGAGAAAGATACAATCCTTCAAGCTGAACAATGTCATAGGTTGTTTCACGTAAAAGTGAAGTAAGCTCATTCTCAAACTCCGGGCTTAGAAACCTTTTGGCATTATAGGGCAAGGCAGAAAACAGTAGATTAAGAAGAAGTCCGGTATAGCTGATTGAAGTATCAACAAAGATTTTTCTTGTCAGGTGAATTCCCGGGATAGCATTCTCCGGATTACCATCTGATGAATAATGTTTGCTGGTATTCATGGCAAGGAGGTCAACCCTGTTGCCGGCTTCAGCAAGTCCTTTTGCCATGTTGTAGGTGGCAAGTGAACCTCCGTCTCTGGGGGGATAGGGGACTTTATTACACACTAACAATATATTCATACCTGAAGTCGGGCCTTGCCAGGATAACGACTGGCAACTCTTTTCAAATAGCCGGCAATCCTTTTGTAAAAATTATAATATGTTTCAGTATTCATAATTACAGAATCGGTAGTTGCCTTGTATGTAAGAAATATGCCCATCGGGAGAAGAATTATACTGGATATCCACATTCCGGGAAATGCGGGAATAACCAACTCTCTTACAAACTTCAGGGCAGAAATATCAATTACATAATAAAGCACAAAAAAAAGAACAGAAACTACTACTGGCATACCCAATCCACCTTTCCTTATTATTGCACCAAGAGGGGCCCCTATAAAAAAAAATATAAAGCATGCAAAAGAAAGTGTGAATTTGCGGTGCAACTCAATTTCATACCTGCGTATCCTCTTGTTTTGCCAGTCAAAATTGGTTTTTGTAGATATGATCTGATTTCTGATAAGCCTGGCATCACTCATTGCAAGATTTAATGCTCTTCGTTCCTCGTCCAGTGACAGATTCCGATCAATCTCCTCTATATCCATAGGTTTTCTCGAAGCAACCTTTAATCTGTCAGATTTTCCCGCTCTGTGCAGAAAAGCCTCTTTTTTGAAGAATGAAGAAGTTATCAGATCATCAGTATGTTCGCTAACCTGCTTTGAGAGTACCTGGTCCAGGGAATCTATTGTCGTATTAAGCTGGGTAAGATTCATCATCTGTGAATTGTGCCGGAATGCTTCCTCATCCGTTCTCTGAAGATCAAATCCCGATAATTCAATGATCAGAACCTGTTCGCTGAATACATCATTCCTGTGCGGGAAAGTTCTCTGTTGTCTTTGCCTGGTCCTTTCTTCCATTTCCTCATAATTATAACCGCTATAAAGTGTTGTTACCAGGAATAACTTATCTTCGGTTATTCTCATAAAACCGGAATCAGCTATAGTTACCTTAAGGTTTCCCCTTCTGTCGGTGTGATCATATATTTTTATATCATACATCATATTCGTGCGGTGATTCTTATCTGCTACCTTGATACTGTAATTGTCGATACCGTTGTAAAATATCCCCTCACGAATCTGCATCTCGGGTCTTTGTTGCTGGACGTCGTAAAGAAGTGATCGCATTTTCAGGTTGGTATAGGGCAGAACATTATTAGCAAAATAAAAAGCTCCAATACTCATAATAATTGTAAGTATGATAAGCGGACTCATGATCCGCTGAAGGGAAACACCTGCAGATTTGAGTGCTGTCAGCTCAAAATTTTCACCCAGATTACCAAAGGTCATCAGTGAAGATAATAATATTGCGAGAGGCAGAGCAAGCGGGACCAGTCCAGCCGATGTATAAACAAGTAATTCAGAAATAACTGCGAATTCAAGCCCCTTTCCTATCAGATCGTCAATATACTTCCAGAGAAACTGCATAAGAAGAACAAATACCACTACAAAGAAAGTGGATATGAGCGGGCCTATATATGTTTTCAATACAAAAAGATGAAGCTTCTTCATAGACTTTCTGCAAGTTATAATTAATACTTCAATCCGGCATTATTAACTTAACGGGTTATCCGGAAGGATTATAACGAATAATCCCGCATGTTTATGCTGGATAACGTAAAAATAACCATTTTAGAGGAAAAAAACGGTGATAACTGGTGCTACAATCCCATAGTATGCTTTAATCTTGATATTTGGGAGTCCCAAAGATCCCTGGCATCATCGGAATCGTTCTCATCAGTAAAATCGGTGATTTCCAGGGCAACATCTCCGGTGAGTTCATGTTTGTGGATCTTGAACTCAAAATATGTATCCTTGTCATCTGCTTCAAGCCAGCGAAATCGTATGAATTTATTTTCTTTTTGTGAAATCATTTCTGCCTGCTCTTCGGCACCATCCCAGATAAAAGTATAGGTATTGCCTTTAAGGTTTACATCATCTGCAAACCATTCAGATAATCCCGAGGGCGTACTGAGCTGCTTATATAATACGCTTGGGGAGGAGTTTATGGTGTATTCCAGTTTTAACTTGTTTTTCATCTATAAAATAAACAGTTTGATAAATATAATAATTTAACTAATTCATGTTTTACGAATTACTGCACAGAAGCGTTCCAGATATCCAAACCGGGATATATTGCAATATAGAAAAATTATCCAATAAAAAAAATCAAAACTATATGTTATAACACCAAACCCAGAATTGATTGAAAAGCCCGTTTTTTTTGATGCCAATGGTAATCAGGAGATATTTTGCAAATAACATAAACTTATTTGTTGCGTTGATTATATCAAATAATGGCATCAAATATTAAAAAAATGCCCCAAACAAAAATAAAAAAGTTGTTATCTTTGCAGCCGCAGTAAAAAACCGAAGTCAGGACCATAATACAGGTAAAAACGAACTGGCAAACTGAAAATAAGGCGAGGTAGCTCAGGTGGTTAGAGCGCATGATTCATAATCATGAGGTCGGGAGTTCAAGTCTCCCTCTCGCTACAAGAAAATCAAGCACTTACAAAAACAGATTGTAGGTGCTTTTTTTTAACCATACAACTTGCAGGTGCTTTTTTAATTATATAAATAGTTTCTCAGCTTTCTTTCAGTCTTTTGATCTCATTAAAATGTTCCATCACGAGTTTTTCCCTTTTTTCTCTTGAGCTTTTCCGGTAGGTTTCAAACTCCTGCTTCAATTCATCAAGCTCCCTTAAGGTTTTTAAAGTTACAACCCGGTTTCTCCTAAAAATCAGACTACCAAGGATTAAAAGGGTTGTCAGGCCGGCAATAATTATCCAGACCAACAGGTTGTATGCGGTTTTATTCATGGGTATTCCCAGAAAGGCAATATTGTCACGGTTTCTGATTGCAAGGTCCAAATCATCCCTGGTATTGTCCAAAACACCGGAAAGGGAATCCAGATCTGCATCCCTGCTAATCAAATCTGCATTAAGTTTATTCACTTCCATTTTGGCAACAGCCAGTGAATCGAGTGAATTTCTTTTGATCTGAAGAAACATGTCTTCGCGAATTGCTCTGAAATTATTGTAGATCAGTGTTCGATCCTCAATGTAATCGAGTTGCTCCTGTAGTGTCCCATTCTGAAGAATTTCAGGCATAGATGCCTGCCCTTTTAATATGCCGGGAATTGAAATAATATTAATAAGAATTGCAATAAAAATTGCCGGAATCTTTTTCTCTGATCCAATCATAAGAATACAGGGTTAAATTTGGTTATGAAAAAAACAATATACACTTATTAACAGAATTTCAAATAAAATATTATTTAAAAGGGAGGACCCAGAACCAAAAAAAATCATTATTCCGTTGATTGGTATTTGAGTAGCAATGATACTTTTCAGGTCTACAACGACCAGGATCCAGCTCTTTTTACTGCATCAGCCCACCTGGCCCTGAGCCTCCCGGCTATCTGCCGGTCCATTGCTCCGGCAAACTTACGGTCAACTCTCCATTGCTGTCTGAGTTCTTCAATATTATCAAGTATCCATTTCACCTTTGTTCCGCTGAAATATGCATCTAAAACAAGTCCTGTTTTTTCTCTGATAAGACTTTCGTTTCCCGTTTGCTTGAGTTCATCACAATACTCTGATGTTCGCCTGTCCTGCCAAACGATAGCATTATAAACAGGATTTCCGGTATTGCGGTCCCATATAATGGCTGTTTCCCGCTGGTTTGTAATACCTATGCCTGCCAGGGATTTACCATCTATTCCGAGACTCGAAACAGCTTCAGATGCCACAGCCATCTGGGAATACCAGATTTCATGAGGATCATGTTCCACCCATCCGGGTTCTGGAAATATCTGTGCAAATTCTTTCTGAGCAATTGCCCGGACACCTCCTGTTTTATCAACCAGAAGGGCCCTGGAGCTGGTGGTACCCTGATCAAGAGCAAGAATATAGGTTTCCATTTGACTCTTTCACTATTGATCTGCAATATAAGTATTTTTTAGTATCATGCATGGCACATAAAAACAGAGCCGGAAATAAATTCCGGCTCTGTTCCACCATTAACCCTAAAATTAACCTAACTAAAACCTGATTGAAACCCCTGTGAAAAAATGTCTTCCTGCCTGAGGGAAGAATCCGTCCATATATTGTTCTTCTCCTTGATTTATATAACGATAAATCCATGCGTTTGTTTCAAATTTTGAATTAAAAATATTTCCAACAAGGAAATTTATTCCCAAATCCCCAAACCACCTGCTTTTTATAATGTAGTTAAATCTCAGGTCACTGAAAAAATATGGATCCAACATTCTTTCCCTGCTGGAGCTGTTATCAATAAACTGTCTGTCTACATATTTGCTCATGAAGTTAACCAACATATTTTCAACGGGTCTCCATGTTATCTCACTTCCTGCAATCAAGGGCGGAGAAAATGAAAGCTCTGTGTTACCAAGATGCCTGGTAATCTGCAATGGCTCATTTTCGGGATCATCCCAATAATCCCAGTTATCGACGTACTCAGTGTAATCCTTAATCCTGTTTTCACTGATCGAAAAATTTAATGCCAGCTCCAGATTCGAAGATAGTCGTAAACCTGCAACTACTTCCAACCCGGTACGGTAACTGTCAGGAACATTTGTCATAACGGGAGCACCTACATCATTGATCTGACCGGTCAGCACAAGCTGGTCTTTATATCGCATATAATAAAAGTTTGCATTCAGGTTTATATTTTGGGTTTTAAGGTTGTAACCGGTCTCCAGATTACCCAGTCTCTCAGGCCTCGGTATTTCTCCGGGCCGGGCATCCTTAAAGTTGCTCCTGTTGGGCTCCCTGTTAGCTACCGCATAGGAGAGATAGACATTCTGTCTGTTATCAAACTCATAATACACTCCGGCCTTGGGGTTAAAAAAATGATATTCGTGATCACGGGATATATCTCTCAGATCATCATCTATGCCATCAATAGTGTAATCAATTCTCCGGTATTGAAGATCTCCGTATAAATTAATCCTTTCAGAAATTCTGTAATCAATTTTACCGAAGATATTGAAGTCATTCTTCTTCCCCTGATTGAAATACCACTCATAGTTCTTCGGTATATGATTGGAAAATTCAGCCCAGATAAGATGTCCGTAGTGATCTCCGATATACTGATTCAATGCACCACCCAATGTAAGGTCATAATTCCTGGTTGAATAATTCAAAGAATAAGTCAGCCCGTAGAAATCATTATCCAGTATCTTTCTTCTTATGAGATCACTTCTTGAAATAACAAGTCCTTCTTCAAGTTCCAGATTTTCCAGTCCGTAACTGCTGAACCGGTTATTTTCCCTGTATTGTTCATAATAACCGTATCCGATGGTATAGTGTAATGCAGTGTTAAAATGCAGGCCGGGGAACAATTCCCTCGAATAAAACAGCTGAAAATGATCCTGCTGATAATTGTCTGTTTCATTGTCATAATAAACCGTTTCTCCCTGATCATTTGTATAACTTCCTATGCCATTATACCTGCGATCGATATCGAGCATATAGGAAGGCACACCATCCCACGCCTGATAGGTTATCTCCTTGCCGGAGAATACGTTAATCTTCAACAGGCTGTTCTCAGTATGCATACCACCTGAAATGAAAAAGGATTTAAGGTCTGCACTGGCCCTGTCAATATAGCCATCTGATGTTATCTTCGATAACCGGGCATCAAATGTAAAACGGTCATTTATCATTCCCGAACCGACCCTTACCGTATTCCTGAATGAATTAAATGACCCGGCAGATGAACTGATTTCTCCGTATGGCTCACGATTCAAGGTTGAGGTCTGCAGATTTATGCTTGCACCGAAAGCTCCGGCTCCGTGGGAGGATGTACCAACCCCTCTCTGTATCTGGACATTCTCAAGGGAGGATGCCAGATCAGGCATATTTACCCACCACACCCCATGTGATTCAGGATCATTCAAAGGAATGCCGTTTAATGTGATATTTATCCGGTTCATATCTGATCCTCTGATCCTGAAACTGGTATAGCCGATTCCTGTCCCTGCATCTGAAGAGGCAACAAATGAAGGAGTAAAACTAACGATATAAGGTATATCCTGACCGAAATCCCTGCTTTTTATCTCAGGTCTGCTTATATCTGAATAAGCAACCGGCACTTTTGAATGGGCTCTGGTAGCTGAAACTATTACCTCCTCTGCCAGGTGGGATGATCTTTCAAGAATAATATCAAGCCTTGTCTCTCCCTCAACAGCAACCTCCTTAAAGTAAGTCTCATAGCCCATATGAGACACCCGTATAGAATAACTGCCATCCTGCAGGTTAATCCGGTACCGTCCATCTGCATTGGTGGCTGCACCGGAAAAGGAGTCTTCAACAACTACATTGGCACCGATGAGCGGAATGTCCTTTTCATTTGTCACAATTCCATGAATAAACGAATTTGCAAAAGATGTTATACAAATCAATTGCAATACAAGTAATCCAATCAATTTCATCATGATTAAATTTTTTTAGTTAGACTTATAATTGCAATGAGGTGATCGTGCTTTTTTCCCTACACCGGCATTACCCGGATCAGGTTCAAAGGGTATGATCTCAGCCCGAAATATTAAGGCACCCCATTTATGAGACAGCAAAAATAATAATTCTCCGCGAATAAAAAAAACCAAACCGGTCTGCGACCGGTTTGGCCGAGTTAAATATGGTTTATTTTTCGACCGAAAGAACTTCCCTGAATGCTTTTTCAAAGGTCTCCTTTGGAAGAGCTCCCTGTGCCATTTGCGGCATTCCTTCCATCGGAACAAAAAGCAATGATGGTATACTCTGAATTCCAAAAACTCCTGCAAGTTCCTTTTCTTTTTCAGTATCTACCTTGTAAACAGTTAATTTACCACTGTAATCGTCAGCCAGCTCCTCAAGTACGGGAGCAACCATTTTGCATGGCTGACACCAGTCCGCGTAAAAATCTATAATACAAGGTAAATCTCCGTTGTATTGCCACTCTTTATTATTCTCGTAGTCAAATATTTTTTCCTTGAAAGTCTCTGCAGTTAAATGCTCAATCATCATTTTAAAATTTTGATAGTAAAAAAATTAATAAATATTTATAGATGTAAATTTATAACAATGATTATTTAACACAAAATGTGTTCCAAAATCCAAAATTGATACAATGACAAGATATAACAATCAATTTATTGTAATTTTGTCATACTAATTGACACTATCTGTCACATATACATAATGAATAAGTATCTGAGCAATCCTGTACTGGACCTTATTTCAAAAATTGCATTCGAAACCAATACTGAGCTATATATCGTCGGAGGTTACGTGCGGGATATTATCCTGAAGCGTCCTACAAAAGATATTGATGTTGTTGTTGTTGGCAGTGGGATAGAATTTGCCAGGAAAATGGCAACTGCTATTGGTGGAAATACCAATGTAAGTGTGTTCAAAAACTTTGGAACAGCAATGCTCACATACAAAAATTATGAAATTGAGTTCGTGGGAGCAAGAAAAGAGTCCTACAGAATAGAATCCCGTAAACCGATTGTTGAAGATGGAACACTTGATGATGACCTGCAGAGAAGGGATTTTACCATAAATGCCCTTGCTGTAGGACTAGGTAAAGAAAATTACGGAAAACTGATTGATCCGTTCAGGGGAGTTGAAGATATAAAGAATAAAATTATACGAACCCCTCTTGACCCGGAAGCAACCTTTTCTGATGATCCTCTTCGGATGATGAGGGCAATCAGGTTTGCATCCAGGTTAAAATTCAGTTTAGATGAAGTTACCATTTCCGCAATCAGCAAACACCGTGAACGTATCAGCATTGTTTCTCAGGAAAGAATAACTGAAGAAATCAATAAAACAATGCTGTCAGAAAGGCCATCCACCGGTTTTAAACTGATGGACCAGACAAGACTTCTGGAAATTATCCTCCCTGAAGTTCATGCAATGAAAGGCGTTGATGTGATGAAAGGCAGGATGCATAAAGATAATTTCTACCATACAGTAAAAGTACTTGATAATCTTTGTAAAAAATCCGATAACCTTTGGCTCAGATGGGCAGCCCTCTTACATGATGTAGGAAAACCCCTGACAAAAAAATATGATGAGTGTTCCGGATGGACCTTTCACGGGCATGATTACCTGGGCTCGAAGATGATTCCCGCTATTTTCAGAAGACTAAAACTACCTCTTAATGAAAAAATGAAATATGTTCAGAAAATAGTCAGGCTGCATCTCCGTCCTATATCGATCTCAGGAGAGGAGATAACTGATTCGGCTGTGCGACGGTTACTTTATGAGGCCGGAGATCAGATTGAGGATCTGATGATATTGTGTGAAGCTGATATCACATCAAAAAACAAGGAAACAGTGCGAAGGCATATGAATAACTTCAGGATTGTCAGACGCAAGCTCCGGGAAATTGAAGAAAAAGATGCAATTCGGAATTTTCAGCCGCCGGTCAAGGGTGAGGAGATAATGAAAACATTCGGACTTTCACCCGGAAGAGAAGTCGGGATAATAAAAAAATCAATCAAAGAGGCAATTCTTGATGGTATTATAAGAAATAACAGTGAAGAAGCCCGCAGATTTATGATAGTAAAAGCCAGGGAGATGGGATTAGAGCCTCTGGAGGGCAAAAATCCTGAAAACCTGCGTACAGGGGATAATTGATATCCCTAATGTGATTCAGGCCGCTACCGTAATTTTTCGGCCAAACGGCTGCTACAAAAACAAAGCCGGGAACTTCTCCTGACGAAAAAATTCCCGGCTCACTTTCAGCGGCGAACCGCCTAAGTGTCAAGCTACAGTTATTATGACTGACCTCTGTTATCAAATCCCGAAAGATCTGTTCAGAAGGTCCTGACCTTGTTCCCGCCAGATTTTTACGGCTGACGTTCACGCTGGTCACCGTTCCTGATATGCAGTCTGAAGAATTTTCCCGAAGGCAATTCTTCGAAGGACCTGACTGAGATATAAAAATCCGAAGTTTATTGTATCTCAGCTTAACATCTCAAAGAACAAGTCTTTTATCTCTCACTTGATGAATCAAATATAACACAGAAAAGCAATTCCATGCAAACATTTCGACTTATCTTTGCAAACAAGATAAGAACATAGTTTACTAACAAATTGTTAACAACTCCTGCGTACTAATAAACAGCAACTTAAATAGTACAAACAGCTCATTTTACCCGGTTTATCAACAAGATTTGATTTCATCCTCATTCCCGTTTATCAATTATGCCTTATCAGCAGGCACTATATTGCTTTTTAATCTGGACTTCTCATTGCTGCTGATTACCAGTACAGATCAAGCACCACCGGAAGGTGATCACTGAACCCTCCGGTATACCTGAACCCTTCATATGTCCGGAATGGTTTGCAGCCGAACCAATGCTCATCGGGTACAAGTAAGAAACCTGCCGAAAACACTTTTACAGAAAAGGGACATGTTTGCATCCTGGCTGTTCCGTCAAGCAATGTTCCGGATACTATAAACTGATCAAAAAGAAACCACTCACCCTGAAATTTTATGGTTCCCTCCCTCTTCATTTTATTTACGTGTGATATGTTGTATAATTTGCCCGACTCAGGGTTATTATAATCAAAGCCCGCACCAAGGTATTGCTTCAGACTCGGGTCATGCGGTTCATCATTAAAATCTCCCATAATAATTATATTGGCATATGGATTGGTCTGAAGCACCGAATCGGTAAGTGATCGCAAAACGGAAGCAGTATAAGTCCTGTAAATTTCAGTCTCTGCCTGTCCTCCCCACCTGGATGGCCAGTGGTTGACAAAAAAATGAAGAGTATCGCCCGGTCCTCCTGTACCTTTAAGGTAAACAATATCCCTTGTTCCGGTAAGAGTGTCAAAAGGGAAGCTGATGGCAGTGAATCCGCTGTCAAGCAGGGTGAACAATCCAGGATGGAAAAGCACAGCAACATCAATCCCCCGGTGGTCAGCAGAATTCCTGTGGATGATCCTGTAACCAAAATTATTAAATCCTGTTCCCCTGGTAATCATCTCCAGAACATTCATATTTTCCACTTCACAAAGCCCTATTATGGCAGGAATTTCCCACCCTCCTGCGGCGGCAAGTGCCTTATAGATATTATTCACCTTGTGCCGAAGCCTGTAAGATGTCCATCGTCTGGCACCCTCAGGAGTAAAATCGTCATCAGCCTTAAACGGATCATTAACAATGTCAAACAGGTTCTCAACATTATAGAAAATAATACGGAACAGGGAATCAGCCGGTTCTCGCTCCTCTGATTGAACGGTAGCAGGAAAAAAAAGGGTAAAAGAAATAAAAAGGTAAACAGCAGCGATCTTAATGAATAATTTACCCGATGATCCGAACCTGCTGCTGACTTCCATCTTTCAGAGTTAAAAAATCAGTTTTCCTCGTCTGGCTCCTCCACCCACTCAAAGGCCCCAATATCCGGGGCGATGTCGTCTGTCCTGCTTTTACCATCGAAATCGAAAGGATGAATAATTCCTATGAGAGGGTCTCCGGCGTCAATGGCGGGGGAATCATCAGAAAGCCTGAAGTTGAACCGGGTGGGGTCAATAAACCCTGGATCTTTTTCGAATATGCAATTATTGAAGATCCCGTCAAAAATTTCACTATATGAGCTTTGAACCCTGACCAGTGAGTGATTGAATTCAACGTCAAATCCGGCATCGGGATGTACAAAAAATTCCAACTCCTGGCCTCTGGAACCATGGATAATGGTATTTCCAAATAGAGCTTTCACCGGCCTGAGGTTGATATTATCATTAATATCTGTGTAATAATTTACAATAACAAGGGAGGATGAGGTTCTGGTGGAGAAGTTCCAGTAATTGGCAAAGGTACAGTGATAAAAAGTGTAATCCCCACCAATGGTAAGAGCAACATTGTGAAAACCGCAATTGGATATTACCGTATTATATGAATAAACAGTTGTACCCCGTGCATAGAGCCCGGCAGAAGTCATATTTTCAATACGGCTGTTTGCAAGATATAGTGTAATACTTCCAGGACTTGCAACTGTATCGGCAATGATCCCGTTAAATGCATTTCTGATCCTGGAATGCACAAAACGGTTACCGGAACTACCCGGCATAAGCCAAATCCCCTCCCACTGCCCGGGTATATCACGATAGGCAGATTCTGTACGTGCTCCTTCAAAAGTGACAGGGTGTTCCGGACTGCCCTCAGCCAGAATGGTGCCTGCCACAAAAAGTCTTGAGTCACGGTGAAAATGCATCCTCACCCCAGGTTCAAGACTCAGCACCTGACCTGTATCAACCATCATGGAATTATAAACCAGGTAAGGTTTCCCTGCAGTGAGTGTCCCGGTATTGAAGATTTCTCCGTTAATCACATTCACATCCTGTCCCCATGCCACCAGTTTAACATCCTGAATGTTCCCATTTGTAACAAAAACAACTGAATCTTCCACAACCATAGGAAGATCCCCTCCTACAGGATCAATAGTAGTTTCAACAAATACATAAATACTGTCACCTCCACGTAGTTTAAGATCACTGAATGACCTTCCAGGCATCCCGTCAACGTTAATCCTGTAAGGCGATCCCGTATCACCCGACAAACTGACACTTGATATTAAAATGCTTTTATTGTAAGGGTTAAATACCTTAAAATGCCTGGTGACAGACCCTATGGTTGTAAAAATAGTATCAAATAATACCGTGTCGGTTGAAAAAACAAGTTTTACCGTCGGGTCCTCAAGCAAAGGTTCCTTTTCGCAGGAACTAAGATATAATCCGCCTGTAATCAAAAAAGAGAGTAATACCCTTTTGAAATAAAAATAAAGCTTCATTTTCAAATGCAGTTTATACTTAAACAGGCAAAAGGCAAAAAAAGTGTAATTTAGCAAACAATTCAACATTGCAATGCTTTAAAATGAACCGGATATTTAAGTTACAAAATTTTTTGGTAGTTCCCATAATTATCATGTTGATATTATTCTCATGTCATGAAAAAAAGCAGAATATGGACCTTATAATATACAACGCCAATATTTATACTGTAGATGAAGATTTTACCCGGACAGAATCTGCTGCAATAAAAGAGGGTAAGTTTATAGCCACCGGAAGTAACAGGAAAATACTCGGTAAATACCGTGCTGCCTCTATGATAGATATGGAAGGCCGGTTTGTTTATCCCGGACTGATCGATCCGCATTGTCACTTTTACGGTTATGGGACCAGCCTTATGAATGCTGATCTTGTTGGTGCACGCTCTTTCGAGGAAATAAAAGAAATCATACTAAGACATCATGATGAGTTTCCTTCGGAATGGATTCTGGGCCGCGGATGGGACCAGAACCTGTGGCCGGTTCAGGAGTTTCCTGATAAAAGTCGCCTTGACAGGATTTTTCCCGACAAACCGGTTCTCCTTACCAGGATTGATGGTCATGCCGCAATTGCAAACTCCGAAGCCTTGAGGCGGGCAGGGATTGAAATGGAGACAGCTGTGGAAGGCGGTGAATTCATTAAGGAAAACGGAGAGCTTACGGGAGTTTTGATTGATAATGCAATTAACATGGTGAGACAACATGTACCTGCCCCTGAATACAGTGATAAGGTTGCTGCGCTTATGAATGTGCAGAAAAAATGTTTTGCGGTGGGACTGACCTCGGTGGGTGACGCCGGACTGGACAGGGATATTATAATGCTGATGGATTCACTCCACAAATCAGGTGATCTCAAAATGCGCATATATGCCATGATTAACCCCACAGAGGAAAATTTTGAGACGTTTATGCATAAAGGCAGGTATAAGACTGATCATTTAAATATAAGGTCGGTTAAACTCTTTGCTGATGGGGCACTCGGTTCAAGAGGAGCCAGGATGATAGAAGAATACAGCGATGATCCCGGGAACTTCGGTATCCTTATTGAAACTCCTGAATATCTCAGTACGATCTCCCGTAAAGCCTGGGAGTACGGTTATCAGGTGAATACACACTGCATTGGTGATTCAGCAGTAAGACTTATACTGGATATCTACGGCAATATTCTCGGAGGGCAGAATGACCGGCGCTGGAGAATAGAACATGCTCAGGTTGTTCACCCTGAAGATTTTCATCTTTTCGGCAAATACTCGGTTATACCATCCGTTCAGACAACTCATGCAACCTCCGACATGAAATGGGCAGTCCACCGCCTGGGGCCTGAGAGGATCAAAGGGGCATACGCATACAAAGATCTTCTTGATCAGGCCGGATGGCTTCCGAACGGAAGTGATTTTCCTGTTGAACATATAAACCCCCTCTACGGGTTTTACGCAGCCATAGCAAGAAAGAACCTTGACGGTTATCCTGAAGATGGATTTCAGATGGAGAACTCGCTTAACAGGGAGCAGGCATTAAGAGGAATGACCATCTGGGCAGCCAAAGCTGCATTTGAAGAAGATGAGAAAGGTAGTATTGAACCGGGAAAGCTTGCCGACTTTATTGTTATTGATGAAGACCTTATGACAATTGATAAAGAAAGAATTCCGCATCTTAAGATAAGAAGTACTTTCAGCGGAGGGAAAGAGGTTTACCCTCTTAAATGAAACCCACAGATATTTAAGCATACCGGCTAGATAGACTGTCAGCCGGAAAAAAGCCGGCCGGGGAAATCCGGCCGGCATCCTGATTGATTGTTAACCTGAAAAACTGAATAAATACGTTTGCCAGTCAGACACTTGATAGAAATTCCATATGAGCCGATATTAATTCAGTGCAAGTGGCTGTCCGGTATAAAAATCAAGAATCTTTGAACGCAGGAAATATTCATACCTGGCATGCGCCATATTTGATCTGGCCCTGTAGAAACCGGACCGGGAATGCTGGTAATCTATAAAGTTTATAATTCCCAGTCCAAACTGCTCCCTTGCATATTGAAAAGATTCCTTTGCAGCCAGAACTGCTTTTTCCGCTGAGATATAGCGGTTATAAGCATTTTTGGCATCATTATGCATCTGATGCACTTCAGAGTACAGATTCTGTCTGGTTTCATCAAGCAGGTATTGGGCATCCAGAACAGAAACCCTTGCATTGCTTATTCTGTTTCGGGTACTCCATCCTGTAAAAATCGGTATTTGAAGACTTATTCCAAGCTGCCTGTACCGATTATCTCTTATCTGGGTGGTATAAGAATAACTCCCGCCATCTATTGGATCAGTGGCAAGTTCAGAATATCGTGAGTAAAACAGTCCCCTCAGGACAAGGCTCGGACTCAGCTGTCCCCTGGTTATTGCAAGCTCCCGTTCCCTGCTTTTAAGAAAGTACTCTGCACCCCTTACCTGTGGGAGGTTGGCCTCAGCTTCAACATAAATATTTTCAACTGTATTCAAAATAGAAGACTCATCTATTTCAATAATTTCCGGTCTGGCTACTCTGAAATCACTATCCGGATCCATCTGCATCATATGCATCAGAACCAGATAGGAACTTCCCAGATTGCTTTTGGCAAGGGTAAGCTGATATTGATCAGCGGCAACCTGCGATTCTATTTCCAGAACCCTTCCCCTGGAAATATTTCCCAGCAGGAAGTTACTTCTGACCGATTCCAGCTCAAGAGATGAAACCTCAAGCTGTAGTTCAGCTATCTCTACCAGCTCCTTGTCGAGTAAAATCTGGAAAAAAGCCGCAGATATGTTAAGTGATATATCATTCATTGCCTTTTCAAATTGTTCCAGACTTGATAAAAGCAGATACCGCTGCTGCTGAATATTATTATAATTCTGGAAACCGTTAAAAAGGTTGAGCCGGCTCTCCATGCCGATATTGCCCTGTTCAAACTCCCTGTTCTCCCATTGATAGGTTTCGTAATTCAGGGCACGGCCCGAATTGAAATCGTGGTTGGCAAAGGCTACAAAGCCTGGAAGCACGCTGAGCATGGACTGGTTGAAGTTATTCCTGGTAATTTCCGATTGAAGGTGCTGTCTTTTAAGCTGAATATTATTTTCAATCGCATAATCAATGCAATCCTTAAGTGTCCACTCTCCCTGCGCAGAACCTGCAGATATGGTGATGATCAAACCCAGAAATATCCCAATTAACCGTTCCATGTCTGTAACCTCTATTATAACAAAAGCTTCTTTACATTTTCAGTCACTATATGTCCGTCAAAAAGCTGAACTATCCTGTGCGCCTTTTCTGCATCAGAGGGAGAGTGAGTGACCATTACAATTGTTGTTCCCTCACCGTTCAGATCGCCAAGCAGGTTCATTACCTCTTCTCCATTAGCGGAATCGAGGTTACCTGTCGGCTCATCAGCCAGGATCAGTTTTGGTTTTGCAATAACAGCCCTTGCAATGGCAACCCTCTGCTGTTGTCCGCCGGAGAGCTGCTGCGGAAAATGCTTTGCCCGGTGACCGATTTTCATTTTATCAAGTACAGCCTCAACCTTTTTCCTTCGCTCTGAAGAAGCTACATTCAGATATAAAAGTGGCAATTCAACATTCTCAAAAACTGTAAGTTCATCAATAAGGTTAAAGCTCTGAAAAACAAATCCAATGTTTGCTTTACGCAAATTAGTGCGCTGGCGTTCAGAGAATTTTGACACTTCGGTGTCATTAAACCAGAACTCACCTGATGTGGGATTATCAAGTAATCCTATAATATTGAGCAATGTTGATTTACCACATCCCGAAGGTCCCATTATGGCTACAAACTCACCATTGCCTATTTCAAGGTTTACCCTGTTCAGGGCAGTTGTTTCCACCTCATCAGTCCGAAAGACTTTTACTAATTCAGTTGTTTTTATCATGACAGGAATATTTTTCTTTAGATGCTGTTATTTAATTAAGATGTAAATAATTATCTTAAAACAAGTCTGTCCACGTTCCCGAAGTTTTCATAGCTTGAAACTATCACCCTTTCTCCTGGCTCCAGGCCTTCAAGAACTTCATAGAAGCGCGGGTTCTGACGACCTATCCTTATATCTCTTCTTAGGGCATATGAACCGGCAGGGTCTACTACATAAACCCACTGTCCGCCAGTACTCTGATAGAAACCGCCTCTTGGTATGAGTATTGCATTACGGGATTCACCAAGTTCAAGCCGGATCCGGAAAGTCTGACCTATGCGGATCTGGTCAGGTACTCCGTTTTTGAACTCCATATCAACAGCAAAACGTCCCGCCTGAACCTCAGGAAAAATCCGTGTAATAACAAGTCCATAACTGCTGCCGGCAAATTCGAAATTTCCTGTCAGTCCCTGCGTAACCCTTGATATGTAATGTTCGTCTATTTCTACCCGCAACTTGTATGAATCCAGAATATTTATGCGGCCAAGGCGTTCTCCCCGGTTTACCATCTGACCGATTTCAAGGTTCAGAGTTGCAAGCTCTCCGTAAACAGGTGCTGTCAATTCCATCGCTTCGAGTCTCTGGTGAACCAGCCTCATATTCTCTTCCAGGTTTTTTAAAGAGGTCTCCATAGCATCAAGCTGAAGAATACGGTATATTGAGTCCTGCTTATAGGTTTCCCTGTACAGATCGAGTTTCTTGCGGGTTATCCCGAACTGCTCTTTGGAAATCTCGTACTCCTCCCTTGAAATATGGTTTTGCTCCATCAGCACCCTGTTATTCATGTAGCGTCTCTCATGCTGGCGAAGTGCCAGGCTAAGGTCAAGTAACTGGTTCCTGCTGCTAAGGTTCTGCTGCTCAAGTTGTACCCTGAACATTCTCATATCATTCACCGTTCTTGCATAGTTTGTTTCAGCATTGGAAATCTCAAGCAGAAGAGTTGTATTGGAAAGCCTGGCGAGCGGTTCTCCCACCTCAACCATACCTCCCTCCCGCCGGTATATCTCCTCAACCCGACCACCTTCGGTTGCATCGAGAAAAATGGTCTGTATGGGTTCAACAGTACCAATAACTGCTATAAAATCAAGGAATGCATCCTCCCTGATCTGTGCGATTGTTATTTTCTCAACATCTACATTTAACCGGGAACTTTTATCACCAAAAACTATCTGATAAAAAACCAGAACAGCAATGATTAATGATACAGTAATCCATGCCATTCTTCTCCATTTCTTACCCTTGTTTTCTATCTTGCGATCCATGCTCATTTTAGTAATACTTTGTTTAATTCCGCAAAATATTGAACATGAATTATGCCAAATCTAATATAACACTGAATTCATGATAATTAGAAGCTATACAGGCTTTTTTCAATTATTTAAGGTGTCCGAAAATGAGACACAGTCAGTACGATATCGAACATTTTTTCAATATATTCCCACCTCCTCAGAGATATAATGGTTATATTTACGAAACCTTCAAGAACATACAAACACGCTGCTGTAACCATGGATACCAGAAAAGGAAAGATTCTTGCAGTTGATGACAATGAAGATATTCTGTTTGCATTGCGACTGCTGCTCAAACCACATGTTGAACTAATCAGGACAACTGAAAATCCATCGGATATCCCTGAATTGATGGAAAGTGAAAATTTTGATGTCATCCTGCTGGACATGAACTTCACAAAGGATGCCATAAGCGGTCAGGAAGGATTTGACTGGCTGCAGAGGATACTGGAAATTGATCCCGAGGCAGTTGTTGTGTTTATCACCGCATATGGTGATGCTGAAAATGCCGTTAAAGCAATTAAAGCAGGGGCAACTGATTTTATACTCAAACCCTGGCAAAATGAAAAATTAATTGCCACAGTTTCATCCTCAGTTCAGCTTAAGCGTTCACGTATGGAAGCCAGTGGATTGAAGATGAAACAGAAAGAGATCAGTAAAGTCCTTGATCAGCCTTTCCAGGATTTTATTGGCACATCCCGCGAAATGCAACAGGTTTTCACTACCATTCAAAAAGTTGCAAAAACCGATGCAAATGTTCTCATACTTGGCGAAAACGGTACCGGCAAGGAACTTGTTGCACGAGCTCTTTACAGGAACTCTCCCAGAAAGGATGAGGTTTTCATAAGTGTCGACCTGGGCAGCATAAGTGAAACACTTTTCGAAAGTGAACTGTTCGGACATGTGAAAGGAGCCTTTACAGATGCTATTAAAGAAAAATCAGGCCGGTTTGAAATAGCCTCCGGAGGAACTCTTTTTCTTGATGAAATTGGTAACCTTTCTCTGTCAATGCAGGCTAAATTACTCACTGTAATTGAAAGAAAGGAAGTTATTAAGGTCGGGTCCAATAAACCAGTACCAATTGATATCAGGCTGATTTGTGCAACAAACAACAATATCCACCGGATGGTGGCAGATGAGAGTTTCAGGCAGGATCTTCTATACAGGATCAACACGGTTGAGATCCAACTGCCTCCGCTGAGGGACCGGACAGGTGACATTCCTGTACTTGCAGATCATTTTCTGAAAATATTCAATAAAAAATACAAAAAGAAAGTAACCCGGATCAGCAATGATGCAATGAATAAGCTTAATCAGTATCACTGGCCGGGCAATGTCAGGGAACTGCAGCATGCAATTGAAAGAGCTCTCATTATGAGTGACTCCGGCATTCTGACTGCAGAGGACTTTGTTCTATCCTCACCTCAAAGGAAGTCTGATGAACTTGAGTTGCAGACATACAATCTTGATGAGATTGAAAAAAGTGTCATCCAGAAAGTAGTTAAACAAAATCAGGGGAATATATCCCAGGCAGCTTCAGAACTCGGACTAACACGAACATCTCTGTACAGAAGAATGGAAAAATATGGTTTATAAGAGTTTCAGAATAGTAACCCTTATCAGAATCCTTCTGCTTGTAGCAAGCATATTTCTGTTTGTGTATACCATACTGCAATACAGTTTCCATATTACACCCATTCTGATAGGACTGATAATACTCTTCCAGATAGTACTTCTTTATAAATATGTTGATAAGGTAAACCGGGATCTCACAACATTTCTTGAATCAATAAGGTTTTCGGAATTCACTCTCTCTTTTCAGACACGGGGAATGGGTTCATCTTTTGATGAGCTCAACAAGGCATTCAATGATGTAATAAGAGATTTTCAAAAAGTAAGGTCAGAGAAGGAGGAGCATTTCCAGTACCTGCAGAGCATAGTACAGAATATAGATGTAAGTATACTGGCATATCAGCGCGACGGCACTGTCGAAATGGTAAACAAGTCAGCGAAAAAGCTCTTTCAGGTCAGCAGCCTGCGCAACATAAATGCACTTAATTCATTGAGTCCCGAACTTGTAACCACACTTGCTGAAATAAGTCCTGGTGAAAATAAGCTTGTAAGAGTGCAGGATCAGGATGACCTTCTTCAGCTGGCGATATATGCCACTGAACTTAAAACACATGATAAGCAGATCATTCTCTCAACAATCAAGAATATCCAGAATGTTCTTGAAGAGCAGGAAACCGAAGCATGGCAGAAACTTATAAGAGTTCTCACACATGAGATAATGAATTCCATAACCCCTATCGCTTCGCTCTCATCAACCCTCGACCTGATGCTGAAAGATATCACAGAAGGGAACAGCGACCAGAAACTTGACATGGAATCGGTGATAGAAATCCAGCAGGCCCTGCAGACCATCAACAAGAGAAGCACCGGACTGCTGCATTTTGTCAACACATACCGAAACCTGACCAGGGTACCCAAGCCTAATTTCAGGATCTTCCCCGTTAAGGAGCTGATCACCAATGTTCAGTTGCTTATGGAAGAAGAACTTCGCCAAAATGAGATCAAGCTGATAACCTCGGTTATTCCTCCTGATATAGAATTTTCAGCTGACGAACAATTGCTTGAGCAGGTACTGATAAATATGGTCAAGAATGCTGTTCAGGCATTGAATAACAGGCCGGATCCGAAAATTGTGATAAAGGCATTCATAAACAAACGCGGCAGGCTTACCATACAGGTTAAAGATAACGGACATGGCATACTCAAAGAAGTTCTTGATAAGATATTCATTCCTTTCTTTACAACAAGACCAAAAGGATCCGGAATAGGATTGAGTCTCAGCAGGCAGATAATGAGGCTGCATGGCGGTACTATCACAGCCGGTTCTGAGCCTGATGTTGGCACCACTTTTACCCTCACTTTCTGACCTGAGGTTTTATTTAAATATTTGTGTGAAATACCTCCTTTTCAATAAAAAAAAGTCAATTACCACCATGCCCGGGTATATCTCACCATGTTTGCGCAATAGCGACTTTTTACCGGTCCTGTAGCATTTCGTTGCAATATTCCGCTGGTGCTGCTCCCTCCTTTTTACAAGGTAACCCGGAATAAGTCCAAAAAACGAAAGGTGTGCCCGTAAAACCGCAAATGAGTTGGCAAAAGAGAAAGCAGCAATAAATTTTATCACAGACAACCAGTCAAACATAAGGCGGATAAATACCAGGTAAAGTTTCCCGGGAGGGAGATTCTTAACCAGCATCAGGAGGCTGTTGCGGAAGTTCCAGAATGTCTTCCTGGGATGGTACTGCGGAAGTGTCCCCCCGCCAAGATGATACACCACTGATGAAGGACAGGCTATTATTTTCTTTCCGGAATTCTTCAACCTCCAGCAGAGATCTATCTCCTCCATATGGGCAAAAAATGTTTCATCAAGTCCCCCCTCCTCTTGCCAGTGGGAGCCCCTGACCATCATACAGGCACCGGTTGCCCAGAAAACCTCCCTCAGATCATCATACTGACCTGTATCCTTTTCAAGAACATTAAAAATCCTTCCCCGGCAAAACGGATATCCCAGAATATCAATAAACCCTCCCGAAGCACCCGCATGTTCAAAATACTCCCTTCGTTTGAGGTCCTTTATTTTAGGCATGCAGGCAGCTATGGACATATCATTCTCCATAACCTGAAGTAAAGGTTCTGTCCATCCCGGGGTAACCATGACATCAGAATTAAGAAGGACATAGTACTCTGCTTTTATTGAATCCAGGGCTTTATTGTATCCACCTGCAAAACCATAATTCCGGTTAAACTCAAGCAACCTGACCTCCGGGTATTTATCCCTTAATAAATCTGTTGACCCGTCAGTGGAACCATTATCGGCCACCCAGACCTCTGTCTGCCTGGAAGAAGAGTTTTCAATCACGCTGCGCAAAAACCTCCTCAGAAAATCTACACCGTTCCAGTTTAGTATGACTACAGCAATTTTAGTCATTGTTTTACCTTCGGTTTTTTATGTTTCCAGCGCTTATGTGACCACAGCCAGTACTCAGGGTTTCTTGTTATCTGTTCCTCCAGCAGCCTCAGATGCATACCGGTAATTTCATAATCAGCGGTGGACTGCGGTTGTTCGGTTACAGGAATTATCTCAACTTCATAATAACCCCTTTTTAACTTATTAACCGAAAAAAATACCACAACCTGATTAAGACGCCTTGCTATTCTTTCAGCACCCAGCATAACAGGTGTATCCTGGTTCAGGAATCTTGTCCAGTAACCTATTTTATCCCTTGCAGGTCTTTGGTCACTCAGAAAATAAGTTACTGTGGGAACACGTTTCCTCTGGTATTCCCTTATTACCTGATAGCCACGGCGCACAGGAATAGCCTTTAAACCATATTTTTGACGGAGACTCTTCATAAACCTGTCAAAGTGACTGTTGCGCAAAGGTCTGTAAAGGGCAAGAACCGTATAATTTGTATACAAAGGAAGTCCCGAAAACCATTCCCAGTTACCATAATGCCCGAAAACGGATATCACGCTCCTCCCCTTCAAAAAATAATTCTCAAGTATTTCCGGATTTTTCCAGACACATCGTCGGCTGATCTGTTCTTTGCTCATATTCACAGCGGCAAAAGACTCAATTAAAGAATCGCACATATGCTGATAGAACGCTCTGGCAATTTTTCTGATCTCTTTATCTGTCTTTTCAGGGAAAGAGTTGTGCAGGTTATTAAATACCACTTTTTTTCTGTAACCCGGAAAATAGAAAGATAATATGAAGAACAGATCTGAGAGCAGATAGAGAATATTTAAAGGCAGTCTGAGCAATGGCCACGACAGACCATAAAAAATATAAAACCCGGCAAAATGGGTTATTGATCTGAAATTTATCATAACATATTCCTTTTCAGTTTCCACCTGCGGTGCGACCATAGCCAGTATTCAGGCTTTTCTCTGATCTGCTGCTCCAGAAAGGCAACATGGGTCTTTGTTATTTCATAATCAACTGTTTCTGAGGCATTATCAAAAAGAGGAATTAAATCAAACTCATAGTAACCCCTGCGGGTCTTTTTCATTTTGAAAAATATTACCGCCATATCCATTTTCTTTGCAATACGTTCCACTCCGCTGTATACAGGAGTATCCTGATTAAAAAAATCAACCCAGAAAATATATTTTTCCATAGGTGGGGTCTGGTCAGCTATAAACGCTGTAATTGAGGGAACTCCCAGCTTATCATATTCAAAAATCTTTCTTATTACCATTTTCATGGGAACAGGTTCTACACCAAAACGGGACCGTACTGCCAGCAAAAGTCTGTCAAAAATCTTGTTTTTCAATGGCCTGTATATAGTGATGCATTTATATTGGGTTATTAAAGGAAACCCGCACAACCATTCCCAGTTACCGTAATGGCCAAATACAGCAGCAACATTCTTTCCGCGATCAAAGTATTTCTGGATAAGTTCAGGATTATTATACCTGACTCTCATGCTTATCTCCTTCTCCCCCATTCCCGGTAAATATAAACCTTCAACAATGAGATCGCTAAGATGCCTGTAATATTTTTTGGCTATATTCCGGATTTCGGATGCACTTTTTTCAGGAAATGAATTCCTCAGGTTTTCATTTACAACCTGCCGTCTGTACCTGATTACATGGTAAATCAAATAACAGATAAGGTCTGAAATAAAATACAATACGCCAAGAGGTAACAGTCCGGCTAATCTGATAAGGAAATATACAATCCTGTAAACTATATTACTCATTTAGGGGACAAAAGTACAAATTAGTCCGTCTTCATGCATTGCTGCACCATTGAAAGGAATTCGCCAAAAAGAATACCATTTGTTGCAATAAGTTCGCCGCCAAAAAGAAAATCATCACCTCCATTAAAATCACTTAATCTCCCTCCAGCCTGGCGAACAATAAATGCTCCGGCAGCAACATCCCAGGAACTGAGTCCTTGCTCATAAAATGCATCAAACCTCCCACACGCAACATAAGCCAGATCTACCGCAGCCGACCCTAACCTGCGCAGTCCGTGAGAATTCTCCATAAAAAACCTGAATGTAGACATGTAAGGATCCATATGCGAAAAATCGGTATAGGGGAATCCGGTAGCAATCAGAGAATCTCTTACATGCCGGGTATCACTTACAGAGATTTTCGTGTCATTCATGTAAGCAGGTGCTCCCTCCCATGAATAAAAACATTCACCAAGGTTTATCTCGTAGACGACCCCAACTATTACCTTTTTCCCGTCAGCCAGTCCTATACTAACTGAAAAAGGAGGAAGACCGTGAATAAAGTTGGTGGTGCCATCCAAAGGATCAATAATCCAGTTTAAGCCTTCCATGTTTTTCTCCCCTGTACCCTCCTCTGCAATGAATCCGGCATCAGGTACAATTCTGCCCAGTTCTTTTACAAGGATCTCCTCCGCCTGCTTATCAACATATGAAACATAATCATGAAAACCCTTTGACTCTATCATAGAAGATGAAAAAGACAATCTCTCATTCCTTATATAATCCCCGGTTTGCTTTGCAATAACAATTACCTGCCGGCAAATCTTTTCAAGGTCCATTTGTAATAATTTTGAGTTAAACCATAATACATCTACATTTATCCTGTAAAAAGCCAGAATTTTGTTTTGAGAATTAACAAAATTATGACTTACAGGATGAACCGCTGCGCTTTCCCATAAAATTTTTTCATGCGTCTGTGTGTAATTTTA
>SLKJ01000089.1 GCA_007134675.1 Bacteroidales bacterium | reverse complement strand
CGCGGGGACAGGGGACTCATACGTGGACCGACTATAATGAAAACGGGATCAAGGAACTGGACGAGTTTGAACCTGCCATATTCCCTGACCAGGCGAACTACATACGCATTATGATCCCGACCGACGATTTCATCCGCACCCGGTCAAACCAGCTGAGCCAGACTGTAAGGATAACACCACCGGCTGCCTGGCAGAACAGTGAAGGTCTGAGAAAGCTGCTTTCGCTCTTTTCGGGGCAGACAGCATTTCAGACAACGCAGAAAACAGATCTCACTGACCTGCTGGCCGGAATAAACCCTTTCCGGCTGAACCTTGCCGATACCAGCCTGATAAATATTTCATCATCCCTCAGGAACACCATCTCATTCCAACTGCCAGACAGGCGGGTTGCTGTTGAATATCTCAATCAGAACAACAGGTCAAAGAACCTGCTGGTAAATGGTTTCGACACCAGGAAAATGCGGTCTGATGCAATAACCGGAAGGTTTACGGCAACATCGGCCGTTACCCTGAAAAGCCGGATGGAGACAGGTAATAAGGCATACGAATCGGAGTTTTTCCCCGGAAGGGATTTTGATATCACGATGTTTGGTGGGGGACTCGCTGTTTCGTTCCAGCCCGGTTTTGACTTGCAGACTTCCCTGCATCTCAGACTTAAAAACCAGGAGAACCTCCTAGGCACGGAAAAGTCCGGTCAGCGGAATGTGGGGACAGAACTGAGCTATACCATCCCGTCAAGAGGCAACATATCGGTAAGAGCCGATTATTTTCATATAGAATACAATGCCGGAATCAACAGTCCCGTTGCCTGGGAGATGCTGGAGGGGCTCAGGCCCGGAAATAACCTGACCCTGATGGTGCAGTGGCAGCAGAATATTACCGGTAATCTTCAGCTGAGCCTGAACTACAATGGGCGGACATCCGAGGGAACAGGGTTTATACACACCGGGGGAATGCAGGCAAGGGCTTTCTTCTGAGCAAGAGAAGGCAGTATAATATGCTACCTGCCATCATGAGCAACAAGCATTTAACAATTTCCTTTTATCAGCAGGCGGTTTGCAGTGCTACCTGCCGGGTTCTGCGGCTAATGGTTATATGATGGCAGGTAGATGGCAGGGAAATGGCAGGGTGCGTGGGCCCGGAAAACATCAGAAGGCTGCCATAAGCAGGTCTATATCTTTGCTCGGTATGTCAAACAGACGCCCGATCATTGAGTTGGTAAGCAATCCATTATAAATATAAACGCCATTCCGCATCCCGGTGCTCTCTATAAGGGAGGACTTTATACCTCCCGACTCGCCGATTGACAAAAGCATCGGGGCAAAAATATTGCTGAGGGCAATGGTAGCAGTCCTTGAAACTCTTGATGCAATATTGGGTACGCAATAGTGTATTACCCCATGCTTGATAAAAACCGGAGAGGGGTGAGTGCGGCATTCAGATGTTTCAATGCACCCTCCCTGATCAATGCTCAGATCAACTATTACCGCACCTTTTTTCATCTCCCTTACCATCTCTTCAGTTATAAAGAAGCGTGGTCCCTCTGCACCCAGGTGGAGTGCGCCGATAACCACGTCGGCAGACTGCAATGCTTTGGTAATCACCCTCGGATGAAAAATGGAGGTGTACAGCCTCTGCCCCAGTATGTTCTGCAACCGTCTGAGCCTGTCCACCGAATGATCAAACACCTTCACAAAGGCACCGAGCCCGATTGCCGCCCTTGCAGCTGACTCCGCGGCAGTCCCTGCCCCCAGTATTACAACCTCCGCGGGAGTTATTCCGGTTATGCCCCCCATCATTACCCCCTTACCCTTGTTCTGATTGGAAAGATACTCCGCCGCGATGAGGATTGATGTACCACCTGCAATCTCACTCATTGAGCGAATCACCGGGAAGGAGTCGTCATTATTCCTCAGATGCTCAAAGGATATGGCAGTGATCTTCTTCTTCATGAGCCGGTAAAAATAGTTGCTGTCCTGTATCCTGTGCCTGAGTGCAGAAATGAGCAACTGGTTTACCCTCATATGATCAATCTCCTTGATCACAGGTGGAGATATCTTCAGTATGATATCGCTTTTGGCAAATATTTCAGCATGCTCATCAACAATGAATCCCCCGCATTCGCTATAGTCACTGTCGCTGTAATTTGCCCCGGCACCGGCATTTTTCCCGATAATAACCTGGTGGCCGTTACTCACCAGCAGTTCAACAGCTTCGGGTGTGAGGCCTGTACGGCTCTCATCCTCCTGAAGCTCTTTAGGAATGCCGATTACAAGTTGCTTGCGTTTTCTGCCTGTTTCAAGGACCTCCTCCTGCGGCAGAAGGCTCCCCTTTCCCAGCGCCCATGAATGGGAGAATTTCTGATGCTTCATTTAAGGTGTATTGATAAATTTGTCAGTGAGTAATTAAGCTGAAAAAAATAATCATCTACAGTTGAGAAAAGCAAGTTACGGAAAAACATGAATAAGTTCAAATAATTTTATTCCCCCTGAAATTTATGCAATCGCCTTTTACCGTCATCAAGCACATCTATTCTGAGTCTGAGTGTCCCGGCAGGCAGAAGCCCGGATATTTTTTCAGGCCACTCAATAAAACATATGCTGTCGCTGTAAAAATAGTCCTCGTATCCCATGTCAAGTACCTCCTCTAACGTCTCTATGCGAAAAAAATCGAAGTGGAAAATGCTTTTGCCTTTCTCATTGGTGCGGTACTCATTGACCAGTGCAAAAGTCGGACTGGTTACGAACTGATCTATACCAAAATGGCGGCAGAGAGCCTTTATAAAAGTGGTTTTGCCAGCACCCATTTCTCCGTAAAGTGCAAATATTCTGGTTTCCGGGAAAGAGGCAAGTAACTGCCCGGCAGCATGATCAATATTTTCAAGATCAAAGAAAGGAATAATAATACTCTGCATCACTTAACGGGATCGAGATGAATACATGGGACCAGCATTTCCTCAAGCGATATTCCTCCGTGCTGGAAAGTGTTTCTGTAATAATTGGCATAATAATTATAATTATTTGGGTAAGCGAAGAAATCATCTGCAGTTGCAAATATATAGGTTGAACTGACATTGGTCTTCGGCAGGTGGATGCCGGAGGGGTTTCGAACCTCAAAGACCTGTTTTGGATTATAATTCAGATTTTTACCCTGCTTGTACCGCAAATTGGTAGTGGTATTCCTGTCGCCTATAACCTTAACGGGGTTATTAACCCTTACCGAACCATGATCTGAAGTGATCACAACCCTTACCGGATGAGTCGACAACTCCTTCAGAAGATCAAGAAGGTACGAATGCCTGAACCATGACCTGGTAAGCGACCTGTAAGCTGCATCGTCACTGGCAAGCTCCTTGATCACCTCCATTTCGGTACGTGCATGAGACAGCATATCAACAAAATTATATACAAGGACGGTGAGAGGGTTATTTATGACAGATGAAATATTCTCTGAAAGCTTTTTGCCGGTCTTCATGTGCAATACCTTTTCATAATAAACCTGGGAACTTATGCCCAGGCGGGTCAGCTGCTTGATCAGAAGCTCCTCCTCATGAGGATTTTTGCTGCCTTCGTCGCAGTCGTTTATCCACAGCTGCGGATAAAGCTTCTCTATATCCCATGGCATCAGTCCCCCAAAAATGGCATTCCTGGCAAACTGTGTGGCAGTGGGCAGTATGCTGCAATACAGATCCTCACTTTCAACCCTGTAAAACTCTCTGATATCAGGAAGTATGGCTTTCCACTGGTCATACCTGAGGTTATCAATAAGTATTACAATTACTTTATTCGATTGATTGAGCCGCGGGAAAACACTAGAGGAAAGCAAGTTATGGGAAAGAGTGGGTTTATTATCCGGGTTATCCTTAAACCATGCGGCATAATTTGACTTGATGAATTTGGCAAACTCACTATTTGCTTCATGTTTCTGGTGGGCAATAACCTCATTCATTCCAGGATCAGAAGAATCCTCCAGCTCCATCTCCCAGTAAACCAGTCTCCGGTAAACATCTGCCCAGTCATCAAAAGAAACAGCAGAGTTGATGGCCATACCGAGTTTGCCGAACTCGGACTGGTACGAGGAGGTGATTTTCTTTGTCACCAGGCTTTTAGTCTCAACATTCTTCTTTATAGATAAGAGGATCTGCTTCGGGTGTACTGGCTTGATAAGATAATCGGATATTTTTGATCCTATTGCCTCTTCCATTATATTCTCCTCTTCGCTTTTGGTTATCATGACAACAGGGAGCGAAGGGTACGAGGACTTTATCTCTTCCAGGGTCTGCAGACCGCTTATTCCCGGCATATATTCATCAAGAAACACCAGGTCAGGGCTTTGGGACCTTACAATATCAATGGCATCCTGACCATTCGTGGCAGTAAGAACCCTATAGCCTTTTGACTCAAGAAAGAGAATATTTGGCTTAAGTAAATCTATTTCATCATCAGCCCAGAGTATTGTTATTTCCTTCATGCATTAATTTTGTCCGTTCAGGTATTCTTCTTCAAAGAAACTGCGATAGGAGGCTATGTTTCTATCCTTCATGAACAGGTCGTAGTTCTCGAGCGATATAATAAACATAGAGAAATCCCTTCTTGCGGTCTCCGCAAAAACCTCCTCTGATTCAGAAAAGCGGTTCAGATAATCGAGAGCAGAAGATACATCGGGGAGCCCTTCTACCCTTATTAGCTGATAATTCGTAGTGAATGACTGGCTGCTTACATTCAGGTTCAGTCTGGCAAAATGGTCTACATTGAAGTTTACAATATTGAAAACCAACCTGTTTATGAGATCCGGCCTGTTATCCACAATCATCGCAAAATAATGCTCACCTTCCTGGTCAGGCAGGTATATTTCCTGAATTACCGGAACATCTGCAAGAAACACAGTCTCTGCATAATCATCATCAAGATAGGCGATAAACTGCATGGCATTTTCTGCCATCTCCGTATCAGGATATGTGGCAATATAATTTGAAAGCATTTCCCTGAAGAGAGGAATATTATCCCTCTGACCATAAGTTAGTGTCCTCAGATACTCAAAACGGGGTATCAGGTGACTTTCGGGCCAGGTAGCGTAAGCATACAGAGCCCTCTCGGCAACCTGTTCAAACCTGTTCTCCCGGAAAAGTTCAAATGTCTCTTCATAGTAACGCTCGGCTGCCTGTGTCTGCTCCTGATACTCACTGTAATAATTGGGGTTGGTAAGTATAGAAGCATAGGGGCTGCCGGGATAGAGTTCCACTATAAGATTCTTGTAATGATCAGCAGCAGTAAAATCTCCGCTGATCATGTGCACTGAATGAAGGTCATACATTGCCAGAAGGCTCAGCTGACCTTCCGGATATCTCCTTAAGAGCTCCTCGTAGGCCTCAATTGAAAGGTCATAATTCTGCAGGCCTTCCCTGTAGATAACACCCATACTGAAAAGCGCTTCTTCCAACTTCTGATGGGATTCCCTCATGGCCTGCTCAGTAAGGGGGATATCCCTCAAATAAAAATCCCTGCTTTTTGTGTCTGTAAATGCAACTTCCGTTTCATCACCGGTAATATCATGCTCATCCATTTCGGCAAAATCTTCGAAAGAAATAACCTGTCTGTTTGACCGTCTCCAGTTATCTTCCAATCGTCGATCACCCCAAAGTGATTCAAACTCATTCTGGCCGAAATTAACGGCCGTCGGGTTATAAAAGTACCATTCACCGCCACTGGCCCGCTCAGCTTGTTGTCGCGCTGCCTGGGCGGTCCGTGCTGTCCTGTGTTGTGGAACCTGTCTGGCAAGCAGCTCGCGTTGGCGTGCATGAGCCTCGTCCTCCCTTACACTGGCAATAATATCATCAATCACCCTGTTTCTTTCCACTTCACTCAAAGCAGCCAGCATTTGTACACTATCCTGCAACTCAAACTGCATAATATTGACTACCAGCTCCGTAAGCATGTCCAGTTTTTCAGAAATTTCCTCTTTATTTGCAAACCCCTGATCCATATTCATAACGGCTGAATCATAGTAGGCCTGTGCTTTTATATAATCAGGCCGGTCAAAATAGATATCAGCCAGAGCCAAATAGGTCATCGGTTTCTGCGTGGGATTATCTCCCGGCGCTGCGGCAGAAAGGATATAGTGTTCTATTGCGTTTGCCTCATCGCTATTACGCAAATGTAAATTCCCCATGGCAAAATATATCTGGTCAAGGTAGTTCCTGTTTTTTTCATCTCTTAACATTCTCTCCAGTATACTGATCATCCTTCCGGTTTCGCCGGTGCCTGACTCAATTACCCCGGCCTGATTAATGCGGGCGTTGAAAACCATCTCATACGGAGGATTCATCCTGATCACCCTGGCATAATAATCTGATGCTTTTGAAAAATTACCGGTACGTTCATACAATTGTGCAAGTATGTAGGTATAGCGGATCCTCTTTTCTTTTCTCCGCGCAACTTCCAGAGCCTTTTCAAGATTTACAATTGCCTCATCGAGTCTTTCCCTTTTTAAGTGGAAATCTGCAATAGTAGAATAAAGCTCAACCTTCAGATCTGCAGGAAAATCACGATCACCAATCATCTCCTCAAACAAAAGTCTTGCTTCATTATACCTGCCACGTTCTGAATATGTCCGGGCCAGCCATACCCTTGCCTCATGCCTTATCTGGTTCATACTGTACTCACTGATAATGAACTGGAAAGTGCGGGCAGCATGTAAATAATCATGTTTGTAGAAATGTGCCTTGCCTGCCAGCAGATAACTCTCTCTAACCCACCTGTTATATTCGTTCTGCTGCATGAAATCTTCATCCCTTGTGCCGGACAGACTACCTGATTGAGCTGGTTTTGCGGTTATGGATTTATTTGTTATTACCTTTGAAGCTTTATCAATTGCCCTGTCCATATGAGGAGTAATAGACTGGGCAATTGCAGGATCAGTATAGAGAAAAACGGGTAGTATCTTATTATAATCGAAACGAAACTGCTGCTCTGTTATTCTAACCCCCGACCTGAAACTCTCTCTGCCGTTAAAATAGGTATTGTACCTGGCGGTAATCTGATGGTAGGTTCTTGTTAAAAGAGTATTCTTCTGAGTGGAGCATGAGGAGATGATCAGAACAAGAAGCAGGGGCACAAAAATCCTCATTCTTATATACATAAATGCAGCTGTTTAGATTGACAAAAAAACTTTGTATGCAGCAAAAGACCATATCAGGTCATTTCCTGCTGTCATGACTGATCCAAATAATTCTTTTAATAGAATAACTGCGAAATCTCCAACATATTTTACAGCGGCAGAAAAATCAAGGCTTAAACCGAAATAACTTCTTTAATCTGAGGAATATCGCGTTTTATTGCCTGTTCAACTCCGGCCTTGAGAGTCTGCATGCTGAAGGGACAGCCGTGGCATGCACCCGTAAGCCGAACCTTCAGAATATTATCATCCGTAAGTTCCACTACTTCGATATCTCCTCCGTCAGCCTGGAGGTAAGGCCTTACCTGTTCAAGTGTTTTATCAACACCATTTAGTATCTCTTCCTTTGACATGTTTTTCTGTTATTTAAGATGTTTTGATTAATAATATTATTGCAGAATTACCGACTGATTCTGAAAGCGAAATCTTTTATTTGTTTTTTATCTGAACTCTTCTTGTCGGCTCCATTGTTTTATTGCGTCTGTCAATCTCCTCCTTAAGCCTGTCGGCAAGGCGTGCAAAGGCAACAGCTGTAGTATTATCGCCAAGTGCAACCGGTTTCCCCGTATCACCACTCTCACAGATGCCCTCTACAATAGGGATTTCAGCAAGAAGCGGCAGGTCCATTTTCATAGCAAGCTCCCTGCAACCTTCCCGGCCAAAAATATAATAACGATTATCGGGCAGTTCGGCAGGTGTGAACCAGGCCATATTCTCAACCAGTCCGAGTACAGGTACAGCTATATCTTCACTTCTGAACATTGAAACCCCTTTTATGGCATCGGCAAGTGCCACCTCCTGAGGGGTGCTGACTACAACCGCTCCGGTAACAGCAACTTCCTGTACAAGAGTGAGGTGAATATCGCTTGTTCCGGGAGGCAGGTCAAAAAGCAGGTAATCCAGCTCTCGCCAGTCCCCGTCATTGATCAGTTGCTTCAATGCACCCGTAGCCATTGGGCCTCTCCATACAAGGGCATTTTCAGCCGGTACAAACAGGCCAATGGAGAGGAACTTTACCCCGTATTTTTCTTCCGGAACGATTAAATGCCGGCCGTTTTCCTCACGCATCCGTGGTCTTGCACTGGCTGCACCCATCATACCCGGCACCGAGGGACCGAAAATGTCAGCATCAACCAGTCCCACGCTATGACCCTTGCGTACCAGAGCAACGGCAAGGTTTACGGCTACGGTCGACTTCCCGACTCCCCCCTTTCCGGAGGCTATAGCTATGATATTCTTTACCCCGGGTAATACGGGTTGGACATTTTTGTGCACGGGTTTTTCAGCAGACACCAGATCTGTTTTAACCTCTACAGTCTCTCCAAAAGCCGATTTCAAAGACTTCTCGCAGGCACGCTGTATCGATTTTACAAATGGATCTCTGCGGCTACCAGTGTTAAGGGAGAATCCTATCCTGCCCTCTTCGACAACAATATTCTCAACCATTGAAATCGATATGATATCTTTGCCTGATCCAGGGTGGTTTATCTTCTTCAACACCTCTATTACCTGCTCTTTGCTAAACGTCATAATATAACCCCGCTATTCCTATTTAAACCAAATATAATTTAAATGCAAATATACATGAATTTTGCAACTCATTTATATTTCTACAGAACATTGAGGCCTGCATGCAAAATCGACGAAGTCAATTTTTTTCAGCTTAAAATACATACTGATAAAAGAAAAAATGCACAGAAACACACATTAATCCCCATGATAACAGAACCTCACAAAAAAAAATATAACCCCGGGGTGGGTCCATGCGTCTGAAACCCTTAATATGAGCTACCTGGAAAATATAACTAACTGATTATCTGTTTTATTAATCTATTTTATCCGGATTAATAAGTTCCCGGCAGGGATCCCATAAAAGCTTTCGAAAGTCAACCACCTTGTCGTCAACAACTTTAATGTTCTCATTCTCCAGAAGCTGCTTCATTGCATTCGGAGTACCGAAATGATGTTTGCCTGTCAGGATGCCGTTTCGGTTCACAACCCTGTGTGCAGGAATAAATTCCCCCATTGAGTGGCAGTTGTTGAGTGCCCAACCAACCATCCTTGCGGATCTGGCGGAGCCAAGAAAACGGGCAATGGCACCGTATGTGCTTACTCTTCCCCGCGGTATCATGCATGTTACCCGGTAAACCTTATCAAAAAAGCCGGTTTCATCACTCATCATCAGGTTCGGCTATTTCCCGGGCTCCGTCCAGCCTGAAAAGAAGATAACAGATCGGTTTGCCCAGGTTCAGAAACTGCTGCTCATAGTAGGTCTTTATAGAGAGTATCTTATCAGGTCTCCCACCTCCATAGAGATCAGCTGTGGACTCCTCTACTGGTAGATCGTTGGTTCGTAAAAGCGAAAGTGTGTAATTGTACAGTTCAGCGCTGTCAGTTTTCAGGTGCACCTTTCCACCGCTCCTCAAAAATCCCCGGTACCGGTTGAGGAAGCTGGCTGAAGTAAGCCTTTTGTTGGTTTTTTTGGGCTGCGGGTCGGGGAAGGTAAGCCATACCTGATCAACCTCCCCGGGTGCGAAAAATGAAGATATCAGCTCTATCCTGGTTCGTAAAAAACCGGCATTACTGATGCTGTTATTAGCAGCGTATTTTGCTCCCTTCCACATCCTTGCCCCCTTTATATCTACGCCAAGAAAATTCATTCCGGGAAACATTTTTGCAAGCTCCACAGTATACTCGCCCTTTCCACAGCCAAGTTCAAGTACTATGGGATTGGGCATGCCAAAAAAATCCTCAGCCCATCGACCGTACAACGGATGCCTGATGTTAATCACGTCTTCAGCTGCTGCCTGAACAACGTTATCAAAATCAAGCATTTCAGAGAATCTTGCGAGTTTCTTTTTTGCCACCTTAAAATTACCAATCTAATTGTTAGCGATCAGATTTTTCAATCCGCAAACCCACATCAACTATTCCCCGCAGATCATCTATCCGCATAGCCTGCTCCACCTCAAATGTATATTTACCCCTTTCGGGGAAACGAACATTCTTCCTGTAGAAAAACCGGTTTTGCCAGATGCTGCCAAAACCCCTTCCTTTCCATCTGCCGGAAGGATCGGCCAGAACAAGTTCAAGGGTGTCACGGGTAAATGCCCCCCCGGGTGATGTTGCTGAAATAAACAGAAAAAGGTTGCTTCTGGGATATTCACCTGTATTCCTGAGGTTTATAAGAAGATTATGAGCATTAAGTGTATCAGTAATTTCTACTTCAAAAACCGGTATATGGAACCGGTTCCATACATTGTCAGGTATCCGCTCGTTTCTTTCGTAAACAACATTGTCATTACATGCAACGGTCAATAAAACAGTCAGGAAGCAAAATAATACCCCGCTGCGAATGATTTTTTTATTCTTTTCAATCTTCATTTAATATTTTCCCTTTAGAAGTGCGGAGCTTCAATCTGATTTATTCAAAAATATTAAAATCAGGGTGAATTTTATTTCTTTGTTTCATTATCCTGTCCTCTTGACTTTTTTTTCCTTTTCCGGCTCTTTTTCTTTTTGTTTCTGCCGGGTTTCTTAACATCATCGAACCGTGTAAGGCTGTCATTTACGAGAAAATCCTCCGGTTTTTCCATCTCCTCCATCATCAACTCTGCATGTTCAATAAGCCTTGGAGGCTTTTGGCCCTTATTGTTGAGACCAATGATTTCTATTACTCTTTCCAGTTGAACAGAAACCATGTTAAGAGATGATTCAGGATCGGTTGAGTACCAGATCAGTTTTTTGAAAATATCGGCCTTCTGGAAAAAATACTTCCCCTCAAGGGTTTCAAGCACCATGGTAAGGTCAGGAAACTCCTTTTTGGCATCGTTGTATACCTCAACTTCATAATTTATACAGCACTTTAATTTGCTGCACTGTCCGGCAAGTTTCTGAGGATTGAGTGATATTTCCTGCACTCTTGCTGCATGGGTTGTTACAGATGTGAAGTTAGTAAGCCAGGAGCTGCAGCACAATTGGCGGCCACAGGCACCTATTCCTCCAATCCTTCCTGCCTCCTGCCTTGCCCCAACCTGTCTCATCTCAATCCTGATACGGAACTCATCAGCAAGAACCTTTATAAGCTCCCTGAAATCAACCCTTTCCTCGGCAATGTAGTAAAAAATTGCTTTGGTGTTATCCCCCTGATATTCCACATCGCCAATTTTCATGTCCAGGTTCATTGAAGAAGCGATTTCACGAGCCTTGAGCATTGTAGGTATTTCCCTTGCAATGGCCTCCTTCCACTTATCTATATCGACAGGTTTAGCTTTTCTGTAAATTTTCTTCAGGTTCTCATCTCCGGTTGTGACATTGTATTTTTTCATCTGTTCCAGAACCAGTTCACCCCTGAGAGAAACAATACCGATATCATGTCCGGGCGAGGACTCCACAGCCACGATATCACCTTTCTCAAGCAATAACTTATTGACATTCCTGAAAAAACATTTTCTGGTATTCTTAAACCTCACCTCCACAAGATCACTCCAGACAGGAAGATCCTTAAGATCAGATATCCAGTCATAAACATCAAGGCTGTTGCACGATCCGTACTTGTTATGACTTATGCCTGATTCTGCCAATAAAGCTGAGCACCCGCGACAATATAAAGACATTGTTATTTGATTCTACTAACTGTTTTAATTTCCCTTACAAAGTAAATTACGCTGAACAGATAAGCTTAAACTCCAAAATGCTAAGCCCAGACTCTGAACAGCAAATGTAATAAAAACTAAGTTTTCAACAACCTGGCTGTCTTAACTGCCAGATCAAAGAAAATCAGGCGGCTGTATCCGTTATATTCGATGTGGAGGGATGCTTTACTGAATTCCTCATAAAATGATGCAATGTTCCGTATATTCACAAATTTTGAAAACTTTACCGAAAAATCCTTTTCCTCCTTCGATAACAAATCGATATTACCTGCCTCTATGTTTAATATAAAATTACCCCGTATAATACGTAATGCATACTGAAAAAATTGTTTCTGCCTTTCCCT
>SLKJ01000137.1 GCA_007134675.1 Bacteroidales bacterium | reverse complement strand
CGTTGCCAAGGTAAGAATATGATATTCCTTTGCTGTACAGAGGGTTGTGTATATGAAAAGAGTTGATCATGGTATCTATCCCGACACTCTGCTTTTCAGTGTGCAGGTCCCGTAACTGCCACGCCCGTATGATTTGTGGCTCATCAGTTCCGGCAGCAGATATTTTCAGGGAAACAGCTAAAAGAAGCGGTATCAGAAATATTTTAAGCAATGATCTCGTATTCATTGATCCTGGAAAAAAGATCCAAAAGTACCGGTTCCAGAAGTACCGGTATTACATAAACAGTTAAAGCCTGGTATATTGTATATCAAAATATCCCCAAAAGTAGTTAAATACGGTGATAAATATGTTAATTACTGCAAAATAACGGGTTGACCGGGCTTTCACCAAAAAAAATCCCGGATCACCTTCTGCAGGGCCCGGGATTGTTTTTAAAAGGATAAGGCAACGACCTGCTCTCCCGATTTCGCAGTAATCTAAGCGCTTATAGCCTTTGTTTGGACTTAGTCCATTGGTCGCTTTATGTTCAGCTGGAATTACTCCCGGATATAAAGTCGATGTAAGTTTTATTGTCAATCACGGTAAACGTGGCATCAGGATATGCTGATATAAAATCGTTTGGTGGCTTTATGATTTTCTTTGGTGTCCACTTAAACTCAAATGCTTCCAGTTTCCCATTGTATTCCTCTATCAAATCAATTTCTTTTTGATTGTAAGTTCTCCAGAAATAATAATTTTTAAACACGCGATGGAAATGATCATTTTTAATTCGCTCAACAATACAAAAGTTTTCCCAAAGTGCTCCCACATCATTCCGCGAATCAATCGGGGAAAAATTATTAATAATGGCATTGCGTATCCCAACATCATTAAAATATATTTTATTTCGTTTGCCCAGCTCTTTACGCAAGTTTTGACTGAAAGAAGGAAGCCGGAAAACGATAAATGCCTGCTCCAGTATTTCAATATACCTTTTTATGGTGTGTACATTTTCGCCCAGTAATCGTGCAAGTTCATTGTAGGAAATTTCATTTCCTAACTGGAGTGCAAGCGCCTTTAGCAATTTAAAAATGAGGTCGGACCGTTTTAAATTGTCAAGTTGAAGTACATCTTTGAAAAGATAGGTTGACGCGATATTCTGCAACTCTTCTGTTGCTTCTTCTTCTGATCGGCCAAAAACTTCCGGATACAGTCCGAAACGTAATATATTGCTTATTTTAGCATCCAACTCTATTAAGCTGTAGCTTTGGCGAAGTTCTTCCAGTGAAAAAGGATACAAATGGTAAAATCGAGATCTTCCCGTGAGCGGTTCCGATAGTTTATTTGATAATTCAAAAGATGATGAGCCTGTTGCTATTACCTGAACTCCCTGAAAAGTATCTGCTAAAATTTTAAGGACCTTTCCAATATTTTTTATGTTTTGGGCCTCATCAAGTAATAAAAGACTGGTGTTACCAATAAAATCGCCAAGCAATTCACTGTTTGTAGTCTCAAGTGCTGCCTTGTATTGCAACAAATCGCAGTTAATGTATTTTCCATCGGAGTAATTATCCAGGATTTGTTTTACGAGCGTAGTTTTTCCTACCCTCCGTGCGCCGTAAATCACAATAACCTTTCCCTTAAAAAGGTTAATTTCTATACTATTTTGAATTGTTCTTTTAATAATCATATAAAATTTATGAAGTTTACTTCACAAATTTATGTAAATAAATGAATTTAACATCATGTTTTTTGCCGATTATAATATTCCTCGGACATCGGATACCATAATACCCGGAATTTCTCTTAACTTTCCCGCCCATGATTATTCTTTCCTGCCTGCTGGCAGAGGCCTGGGGCCACCATAGCGTTAACAGGATCTAACCCGGGAATTCTTTCTTTTACCTCCAGGTTCATCTGGCGAACCAAAAAAAAATCCCGGATCACCTTCTGCAGGGCCCGGGATTGTTTTTTAAAGGATAAGGCAACGACCTGCTCTCCCGCTTTCGCAGCAACATAAGCATATACAGGCTCTGGTTAAATTCAATCCAAATTTAAATTAGGGGGTATAAATATTTGCATTTCCATCTAAAATGAAGTAAATTTAATTACGAAACAGGCATCAGTGAAAACTGTTTTTGAATGATGCTAATCATAGCAGGCGATAAGAGTTTCAACAGTGTGGAGAGTTACTGCAGTCATGATCTTACTGGCCTGACAACACAGATTTAATTGTTCCAGCCATTGAGATAAAAAATGGAAGTCGCAAATCATGTCATCAGAATAATGAATCCTATTTTTGTTGAATTTAACCTGTTAAAATGAGCTTGAAAAACAATTCTGTCGATATTGCAGAGGAAATAATTGTCAGCAAGATATATACCATCAGGGATAAGCAGGTTATGTTGTCCCAGGACCTGGCAGAATTATACGAGGTAGAGACAAGGGTATTAAACCAGCAGGTTAAAAGGAATATAGGCAAGTTCCCGGAAAGATACATGTTCCAACTGACTAAAGATGAAAACGATCGTTTAAGATCACAAAATGTGATCTTAAAGAGGGGCCGGCATGCCAAGTATCTACCTTATGCCTTCACGGAACACGGGATATTGATGTTAGCAAGTGTATTAAACAGTGTAAGGGCGGACAAGGTAAATATGTTAATCATAGATACTTTCATTAAACTCCGGGAACTCATGGTCATGCATAAAGATGCTATCCGCCAGTTCGAACAGGTCCAGGATAAGCTTACAGAGCACGATAATCAGATATCGGTCATCTTTGAATACCTGAAACAATTAGAAGCGATTAAACAACAGGAACTCGAACAAAAGAATCGTAAACGTGTAGGCTTCAAGTCCTCTGGGAGGCAGGAATCCTAATCCCCAATAGCTCCCTGATGCCCCTGCCCTTCTGTTTTATTTTCTTAAAGGATAAGGCAACGACCTGCTCTCCCTCTTTCGCAGTACCATAAGCATATACAGTCCTTGCTTAAATTCAATCCAGTTATAAATTAGGGGGGGGGGGGGGGGGTAAAAATATTTGCATTCTCCTGAAAAATAATGTAAATTTATTTACGAAACATATATCACAGAAAGCCGTTTTTGAATGATCACAATTAGTAAAACCATTTAGGAATAAAGAAGAGGGAGCTGCAAATGCCCGAAACACTTCGCTCCCTCTTCCGGCTCCATTT
>SLKJ01000082.1 GCA_007134675.1 Bacteroidales bacterium | reverse complement strand
GAGAAAAGTACATAAAATTTTATGGGAGATAGCAAACAGCTGTTATCTCAACATTTTGATAATGTCTCCTGTCATGATATCAACCCACATCCTGTACATTTTTCCGGAAGGATGAAGGTTGTCAGAAGCAAGCAGCTGTGGATCTTGAGCTGCAAGCCTGGAGGAAGGTGTAATATTAAAATACTTAACATTAAAATCTTCTGAAATCTGCCTGTTAATGCTATTATACTGATCAATCTCAATAGATACCCTCTCCTTATTTCTTTCGGAAACAAAAGGGGTGACACTGTAATCGGGAATTGAGACAACAAAAACCTTTTCGGGGTTTCCACCTGCAAAATCAATTGCCATCTGAAGCAGTCCGCTAAACTCATCACGGTAACCTTCAATGGTATAGCCTGAGGTAACTCCCCTGTATTGATTATTTACACCGATAAGAAGAGAAACAATATCAAATGGCCCATTTGGTGATACCGCATCAATGCCGGTTTTAAGTTCTGCCGTGGTCCATCCGGTACGCGCAATTATTTGCGGATCTTCCATATTGAACCCGGACTTAATCAGAGTATCAGTCAGCAATACGGGCCATCTGGAATCTGCAGTTACCCCCTGACCTATCGTGTAGGAGTCCCCCAGCGCAAGAAAACGCAAAGCAGTATTTCCGGTTTCACTTCCGGTTTTACCATTCTTTTCCTTTTCCATTTCAAAGCCTTCTTCAGCCGTACAAAATGAAAAAAATAAAGAAAAAGAGATTATTATTAATAACCGCAACTGCATAGATGTTTATTACTTTAACAAACCATTAACAAACAGAAGCGGCTAATTGTTCGAAAACCTGACAAAGCCATTGCTGCTGCAAACACCCTGAAATAAACAGACCCTGGTACTTGTTTTCATAATGATTCCAGAGTATCCCTGAAAACTTCCAGGTCACTTTTCCCGAAAAGAACGAAACGGATAATCGCCACGTTTTTCAAATATGGCAGTATTTCCGTAATGGTTTTCAGTGCAACATTTGCCGCATCCTCAATGGGATAGCCGAAGGCACCAGTAGAAATAGCGGGAAAGGCAACCGATCTGATTTCATTTTCTTCTGCCAGTTTCAGGGCATTTCTGTAACAGTTTGCCAGAAGCAGGGATTCAGGCCTGTCCTGGCCATACACGGGGCCAAGGCAATGAATAACATATGTATTTGGCAGATTATGAGCTCCTGTAATAACTGCTTCTCCCGGCCTTATCGGTGAAAGCGGCCGGCACTCTTGCTCAAGACCGGGACCTGCAGCTCTGTGGATGGCGCCAGCAACTCCCCCGCCAATTCTGAGCTGGGCATTTGCAGCATTGACAACAGCATCAATTCCAGGTTGCGATGCAATATCACCCTGCACGCATTCAATTTTTATTCCGGATAATGTTTTTTTCATGCAGAACAAATATATACGACAATTATTAAAGGACACACAGATGGTTTAAAAAATTTTGTAACAAATTCATTCAATCGGGCAAATTATAAGAAGTTTTAATAGATTTGTCAGTTGTTAGTAAAAATAACCAGCGCAAAAAGAATTATGAAGGCTCTTGTACTGGAAGAGTATATGCAACTGGTTTACAAAGAAGTTCCTGATCCGGAAATCGGTGATGATGAGGTTCTTGTAGAGGTTAAAGCAGCCGGTATCTGCGGTAGCGATGTCCATGGTATGGACGGAAGCACAGGTAGAAGGATCCCGCCTGTCATTATGGGACATGAAGCAAGCGGCATTATAAGGGAGACGGGCAGGGGTGTCAAAGGCTGGATGGAAGGCGACCGGGTAACGTTTGATTCTACAATATATCCGCTGGAGGACTGGTACACAAGGAAAGGGATGTATAACCTCAGTGACGGCAGGATGGTCCTCGGTGTGTCTGCCAGGGAGTTCAGACGTGACGGCGCCTATGCCGAATATGTTGCCGTTCCCGGACATATACTTTACAGAATACCTGAAAATGTAAGCTTTACCCGTGCAGCTATGGTCGAACCTGCCGCTGTCGCGCTTCATGCAGTAAATCTGTCCCCTGTTTCCGTAAATGACACCGCAGTTGTTGCAGGATCGGGCATGATAGGCCTGTTTATCATTCAAATGCTAAGCCTTGCAGGCTGTACAGAAATAGTTGCCCTGGATATTGATGAAGATAAACTGTCTCTGGCAGAAAAGCTTGGCGCCACGGTGATGCTCAACCCTGAAAAATCTGATATAGCCGGTGAAGTTAAAATAATTACTGATGGACGTGGTGCTGATATAGCCTTCGAAGTTGTCGGCATCAGCAAAACTCTTGATTTAGCCATCAGCTCATTGAGAAAAGGTGGAACGCTTACCATGGTGGGAAATCTATCACCCTCGGCAGAGATACCATTGCAGGCAATTGTTACAAGGGAACTGAGGCTTCAGGGCTCATGCGCCATAAATGGCGAATACAAGCCTGTGCTCGACCTTCTGGAACGGGACCTGATCAATACAGATATCATACTGAGTGCCGAAGCCCCCCTTTCTGAAGGTGCGGTCTGGTTCAACAGGCTTTACAATAAAGAACAGGGACTGAATAAAGTGGTCCTGATACCATAAAAATAAAACAAGATGGAGAAACTTGCTACAGGAATAATCGGGTGCGGGAAAGTGGCGCACCTGCATGCAAAAGCCCTTATAAACGGGGTTAATTCAAATTTCAGGGCTGTCTGCAGCCGCTCCCGGGAAAAAGGGGATGAATTCGGCAAAAAGTACGGTGTAAACTCTTATACCCTTATTGAGGAGATGATACAGAAGGAGAAGCTTGACGTGGTTGTGGTATGCACACCACACCCTTTTCATAAGGACCCGGCAATCAGAGCACTTAATTCAGGGGCACATGTGCTGGTTGAAAAACCGCTTGCATCCACCCTTGAGGATTGTGATCAGATGATGGATGCTTCAGAAAAGTCCGCGAAAACCCTCGGCGTTGTTAGCCAGAGAAGGTTCTACTCTCCCTGCCTCAGAATGCACAGGGCGATTTCGGAGGGCAGGATAGGCAGGGCTGCATTGGGTACTGTCCTGATGCTCGGCTGGAGGGACAGGGCATACTACGAAAGTGATCCCTGGCGGGGATCCTGGGAACTTGAGGGGGGCGGGGTGCTTGTCAACCAGGCTCCCCATCAGATTGATCTGCTCCAATGGTT
>SLKJ01000166.1 GCA_007134675.1 Bacteroidales bacterium | reverse complement strand
GACGAGGTTGAAGAAGGCCAGGATTTCAAATCCAATCTGAACCCTGATTCACTGAATGTGACAAAAGGGTATATTTCATCAGGTATCGGGGATGCAGGGGCTTTGGACAAGTTCCAGTTCGAGCGGCTGGGCTATTTCTGTGTTGATCCCGATTCCACACCACAGAAGCCGGTGTTTAACCGAACGGTAACCCTGAGGGATGCGTGGGCAAGGATGGGGAAGAAATCAGTAATGCTTTGAAAACAGGGCCGAAATATAACTGACCACATCAGATGTATTACTTATATCACCTGAGTCACCGCGGCTGAGAATCTTCACCCGGTATTCCGGATCAACCATTGCCGAGTATTCCATAAGCGCCATTATGGGGCCATAACCGCATACGGAAAGATTGTTTTCCCTTACAGCCCGGCTGACTCCGCGGGCATTGCGGGTGGTGATCTCTTGAAGCACAATGTCATCAAGTCCCTTTGCCACAGTACGGGATTCAAAATGAGTAAAATCAGAGGAGGCTATAACCAGCACCTTCCGTTTCAGTTTCTGTACCGCTGAGCAGATCCTGACGGCAACATCCTTTGCCGCTCCGTAACTCTGATCAAGCATATTGATACTTACCAGTCGCAGATTTCCTGAAAGAAAATGAAGGATATAAGGAACAATGACTTCGGCGGAATGCTCTCTTTTTTGTGCAGCTGCTGAAAATGGCAGATTCAGCTCCTCTGCAAAATCCAGATCTGCTTCTATTATTCCGTTTGAAACTTCCCAGCCCTGATGATCATCGGCTGACAGGGCAGGACCTGAGCCGTAGTGATTGGGATGCATGATAATGACTGTTTCGAAGGGAAAACCGCTGTTCTTCACCCTGTCAAAAAAATGCACAGCATGCCTACCGCAATATTCAATACCGGCATGGGGAACTATTCCCCCTATTATTGTGCCGGAAACAGGCTCAGGGCTGATTTTTGATTTTACCTCTCTGTGAAAATTTTCAATAAGAGCAGTAAGCGGCCGGCCTTCTGATGGATAAAACATGCCGGAAACACCGGGCGATCTTATATTGGCTCTCTCTGTGTCCATGACAGATCATTGTTCATCTCCTGCGGTACAACATCTGATTATGCAAGGTAATAAAAAATCAGGAAGGTACCATAACCGTCCAATAACGATATTTTTAATATCTGCATAAATTATGATAAAAATCCGATCCACAAAAAATAATATCTCTACATCTCACCTGTAAAAAAGCCAAAATTTTGTTTAAATTAGTAGAAAAAATTTATTAAAAATACCTGATTACCTGGCGAGCACTAATATAAATGTAAATTATAAAAAACCACAAAAACCCCTAATTATGAAATACAGATTATCAATCTTATTGCTATTGCTGTTTGTTTCTGCTAATCATTTATTTTCAATGAATTCAGAAAAACAGGAATTTTATCAGTTAAAAATTTACAATTTCAGTGATAAATCACAGGAGGATCGTCTGGATAAGTTTCTGAGGGATGCATATCTTCCTGCTCTTCACCGGACAGGTATTATCACGGTTGGCGTTTTCAAACCGATTGAAGGCGAAGATGATCACGGGAAAAAAATTTATGTTCTGATCCCTTTTCAAACAATGGATCAATTCCTGCAACTGGAAAGTTTGCTGGATAGAGATCAGCAATATTTAAATGCAGGAAAAGACTATATCGAGGCCAGTTTTGATGACCCTCCCTATGACCGGATTGAAAGTCTTTTACTAAGGGCTTTTATGGATATGCCGAAATTACATGTGCCCAACCACCCCACACTACCCGGTGAAAGAATTTACGAAATGCGAAGCTATGAAAGTGCAACGGAAGATCTTTATAAAAGAAAAGTACATATGTTTAACCAGGGCGGTGAGATTGATATATTTGATAAACTAAACTTTAATGCTGTATTTTACGGAGAGGTACTGATCGGAAGCACAATGCCTAATCTCATATATATGACTACCTTTCCCGACAGGGCTACCCGTGATGAATACTGGAGTATTTTCAGGTCAGATCCTGACTGGGATGAACTCAAAATTGTAGAGTATTATGCGAACACTGTTTCAAAAAACACGATCTATTTTCTTCATCCTACAGATTATTCTGATATATAAAAGTTTCCAAATATCGGGCATTATAGTTCCTAAATGAATAACTTAATAAAAAGAAGTTATATAAGAGTCTCCAAATATTGGCAATACAGCCACATAATGAATAACTTGATAAAAAGAAGCTACATAACAGGATTTACCCTGTTACAAAACTGGCCATTCAAACTGAACCATATATAAGGGGCTGTCCCTTTCAGGATCAAAAATCCGTTATCAGTTCATTACTGCTATGGTTTCTCCGCAAGACAGGCATTTACCTGACTGATCAAGACCCGGGGCATCAACTCTGTAACCGGATCTTTTAATAACCGCCCTGCCGCAACCAGGGCACTCAGTGTCACTGCCCTCTGAACATGGAGGCATATTGCCTGTATAGACGTATTTAAGCCTTCCTTTGGCCAGCTCACAAAACCTGTTGATGACGGGCACCGGGGTTGGTGGATTATTAAGTTTCCATGCAGGGAAATACCGTGAGATATGCAGCACGGTATATTCTCCGAGCTCCCCGGCTATCCAGTCGGCCATTCCGGTAAATTCCACCTCATTATCGTTAAGTCCGGGAACCACAAGGTGCGTTATTTCAAGATGCAGGCCTTTCTTTCTGATTGCCTTCATGGTCCGTTTAACCGGTGCCAGGGTGCCTCCTGAAACATTCCTGTAAAACTTTTCACTGAATGATTTCAGGTCAATATTAAAGGCGTGAATTACTTCAAGCAGCTTATCAAGCGGCCGTGAATTGATATAGCCGTTGCTTACAACTACATTTTTCAGGTTACGGTCTACTGCCTTTATGGCGATATCATACATATACTCGTACCAGATGGTGGGTTCGTTGTAGGTATAGGCAACACCTATGCAGGACGAAGAATTTTGTGCCTCATTAACAATTGGTTCCGGTGGAGTGTGCCGGAGACCGGGGATGTCTGATGGCGCGGACTGCGAGATCTGGTGGTTCTGGCAGAAGCTGCAGCTGAAGTTACATCCCGCTGTACCGACGGACAGGATCTCCCTTCCGGGGAAAAAATGGTAAAGTGGCTTTTTCTCCATCGGATCGATGCTCAGGGAAGTTGCAAGT
>SLKJ01000157.1 GCA_007134675.1 Bacteroidales bacterium | reverse complement strand
TACTATCAGGTTCAGAATCGTCAGAACAAGGGTTACCCAGAGGGCAGACGTGAATGAGATAACCTCAACGCCCGGTATAAGCCAGGCAATGCCCATTACAGCCAGGGCAATCAGAACAAATTTGGTAATAGTGCGCATGGCAGAATAAAATTATTTTTGTTAAACCGGTTTGTTTCCGGCCTGTATCTGTTAATCTTTAAAAAAAACTGAAATATAGAGTTTTATTGCAAATAAAGAAATACCTTTGCGTGATTTTGATTTGCAATTGTATAGTTATGTCACTAATTTTTTAAGCATGAAGATTTACGTAGGTAACCTCAATTATAAAACTACTGAGGACGAGATTCACCAGCTTTTTGCGGATTTTGGAGAAGTAAAATCCGTGCAGATAATTAACGACAGAATGAGCGGCCGGTCCAAGGGATTTGGTTTTGTTGAGATGGAGGATGACAATGAAGCTAAGGAAGCGATTGAAGCTTTGCATGAAACAGAATTTGCCCAAAGAAACCTTGTGGTCAACGAGGCCCGCGCCATGAACCCGGATGGTCCAAGAAGAGGAGGCCGCGGTCGGGATAGCAGAAGACGCTATTAAACCCTTCCTTATTATTTTATAATATTCTGACTTTCAGCCGGGGATTATCATTTCCGGCTGTTTTGCCGTTTAAGCGATCAGCTGTTCAGTCGTTCAGCTGTTCGGTCGTTCAGTCGATTAGTCGATCAGTTGATCAGTCGTTCAGCTGTTCGGTCGTTCAGTCGATTAGTCGATCAGTTGATCAGTCGTTCAGCTGTTCAGCCGTTCAGCTGTTCGGTAGTTCAGCCGATAAGTTGATCGACTGATAAGATGTTCAGCCGTTCAGCCGTTCAGCTGTTGAAACTTTATGCCATTTTTAAAAAATGAGCTAATTTTGGAGATGGTTTAAATAAACAATTCTATTTAATGGCGCGGCAAAATGTTGATAAAATAGCGGTATTGATGAACCTGCCGGTAAGGCAGGTTGAGAACACTCTTAAATTGCTCGAAGAAGGCGCAACCATCCCTTTTATCAGCCGCTACCGGAAAGAGCTCACCGGAAGTCTTGATGAGGTTCAGGTTTCTGAGATAAACCAGCACAGCGTTAGACTCGCTGAACTTGACAAAAGACGCGAGTCAATACTTAAATCCCTGGAAGAGCAGGAAGTACTTACTGATGAGCTGAAAAAAAAAATCGGATCAGCTGAAAGCCTTGCAGAACTGGAAGATATTTATCTGCCTTATAAGCCTAAGCGAAAAACAAGAGCCACTGTTGCCAGGGAGAGGGGACTGGAGCCTCTTGCTGAGGTTATTATGCAGCAAAGGGAAAAGGATATTGAAAAAAAGGCGATGCAATTTGTAACCGGTCAGGTACCTGATGTTGCGGAGGCTTTACAGGGTGCCAGGGATATTATTGCTGAATGGATAAACGAAAATAAGATTGCAAGGGAGAGGATCAGGAATCTTTTCGGCAGAGAGGCGCATATCTCTTCACGACTTGTCAGGAAGAAGGAGGCTGAGGGTGACAAATACAAGGACTATTTTGAGTTTGAGGAAAAGCTGAGCAGGTGTCCTTCCCACAGGATTCTTGCAATGAGAAGAGGTGAGGAGGAAGGCATACTCAGTCTCAAAATAGAACCTCCCGGGGGAAAAGCCATGGATATTCTTTCCCGGCTTTTTATAAAAGGTGCAGGTGAGGCTTCAAATCATGTTGGTATGGCGATAGCGGACAGCTACAGGCGGCTGCTGGCTCCTTCAATGGAAACGGAGTTCCGCGCTGTTTCGAAGGAGAAGGCTGACAAAGAGGCCATTTCGGTTTTTGCCGGAAACCTCAGGCAGTTGCTTCTGGCACCACCACTCGGTCAGAAACGGATCCTGGCAGTTGACCCTGGATACAGAACGGGATGCAAGGTGGTATGCCTTGATGCAGAGGGTAATCTGCTCCATAACGAGACTGTCTATCCTCATCCTCCTCAAAATGAGGGAAAAATTGCTGCCAGAAAGATAGCATCTCTTGTCAGTCAATACAAAATAGAGGCTGTTTCAATTGGTAACGGTACTGCAAGCAGGGAAACCGAGCACTTTATAAAGAAGGTGAGGTTTGACAGGGATGTCTCGGTTTTCATGGTAAATGAGAGTGGGGCATCAGTATATTCCGCTTCCAAAACAGCAAGGGATGAGTTTCCCGGTTACGATGTGACGGTGCGCGGTGCTGTCTCAATAGGCCGTCGGCTGGCCGATCCCCTGGCCGAACTGGTTAAGATAGAACCTAAATCGATCGGAGTGGGTCAGTACCAGCACGATGTCGATCAGGGCAGGCTGAGGGAAAGCCTTGACCAGGTAGTTGAAAGCTGTGTTAACCAGGTTGGCGTGAATCTCAACACAGCAAGCAGGCATCTGCTGACTTATGTGTCGGGCCTGGGTCCTCATCTGGCACAGAATATTGTCGATTACAGAAAAGAGAACGGACCATTCATCACCAGGATGGAACTCCGGAGGGTCAGCAGGCTCGGCGACAAGGCATTTGAACAGTGTGCCGGATTTCTCCGCATTCCCGGGGCAGAGAATCCGTTGGATAATTCTGCCGTACATCCGGAATCATACCCGATAGTTGAAAGGATGGCTGAAGATATGGGTGCCACTGTTGATGATCTTATAAAGAAGGAGGAGATCAGGAAAAAGATCGAGCTTAAAAAGTACATTACAGAAAAAGCCGGACTGCCTACACTTAACGATATCATGCAGGAACTTGCCAGACCAGGCCGTGATCCCCGCAACAGGATTGAGGTTTTTGAGTTTTCAAAGGATGTGTTCAGCATTGATGATCTGACACCGGGAATGGTTCTTCCGGGTATAGTCACCAATATTACCAATTTTGGCGCCTTTGTCGATATCGGCGTCAAGCAGGACGGATTGGTGCATATTTCCCAGCTGGCGGACCGGTTTGTGAGCAATCCCAATGATGTAGTAAGTCTGAACCAGCAGGTAAGGGTGAAAGTTCTTGATGTTGATGTGCCCAGAAAAAGAATTCAGCTCAGCATGAAGAGTTTGGGTGACTGAGCGGTATATACCCGGATAACCGATTTTGAGATTGAGGTTAGCTGGTTACTCACCTGTGACAGGCGAAAATATAGGATGAATGCCTGCCAGGTCCGGCAGGCCAATATTGAAACAGGCAGGAGCCTTTACGCCAGATAATGCTTAATGTGTTTGTATTTAGAGTTTTGGAGTCTTGGATTTATTTATGCCGATTATTTGAATTTGGCGTTTCTTATTTATACTTTTGCCGTGGTTTTTCGGGCCCGCATAACCGGTTGGTTCTTTTTAAGTTTTATGTCCAAATTATAAATTATCATGCCATCAGAAAAAATAAAAATTCCTGAAGAGGTCTCAGTACTTCTTAAAAATTGCAAAAGCAGCACTTGTTTTACCAGTTCCGGCGATCTTGCCCGGGCTGCAGTCGGGGGAGACGATAATAATTCCTTTGAGGTTAAATATGATATTGAAGGTAAGGGTGAGTTTGTTGAGGCCATAGTGCACAGGGTGTCCAACGGAGTTTCAGTGAATTATACAGAAACCTATATGCGAAGAAGAGATCCGGATACACTGCTTGTCGCCGATAATAAACCAAGTGATAAGCCAAGGTATAGCGAAAAGTACGGAAAAGAGTTTACATCCCTGAGGGATGAGACCTTAAAGTGGCTCGAAAATCAGGATCTTGGTTACTTCTATTTTCAGATAGGCCCGGCTCAGTTTGATTATTATGGTATTGCAATAGCTCCTGCCAATGCAGCCTTTTTCTGTTTCGGGCTCTCACTGCTTCAGAAGATCATTAATCCCGATGAAGTGGTACAGGATATTTCCATCAAGTCAGTGGTCTATGTGGCACCCACTTTCAGGCATACCCATTTTGAAGGTAAGCAAAAGGTTGTGCATAACAGGACAGATGAGATTTATGAGATTTTTTCCTACAACCTGTATCCCGGGCCCAGTGCAAAAAAGGGTATATATGGTGTTTTGCTTTCATTCGGTGAAAATGAGGGATGGACCGCCCCGCACTGCTCAGCCGTTCAATCAGTCAGTCCGTATGACAATATAACAACCTTCATGCATGAAGGTGCCAGCGGCGGAGGAAAAAGTGAAATGCTTCAGATGATTGTTAGGGAGCCGGAGGGGTCTGTACTTTTAGGTGAAAATACCATTACCGGCGAAAGAAGGTCAACTGCCATACCTCAGTTCTGTAAAATCAATCCGGTTTGCGATGATATGGGCATAGTTCACCCCTCCTATGAAACCGGTGGAATGCGTTTGCGCATCATGGATGCCGAAAACGGCTGGTTTATAAGGACAGATAGTATTACCGGTTACGGTTTTGAGCCACAAATAGAAAAACTAACGATAAATGCAACAGAACCCTTACTGTTTCTTAATATCCGTACCAATCCCGGAGGTACTGCACTTATATGGAACCATACAGAGGATGAGCCGGGCAAGCCATGTCCCAATCCCAGGGTGGTTGTTCCAAGGGATGCATTCCCGGGAGTTGTAAACAGACCGGTATCTGTTGATGTGAGAAGCTTCGGTGTAAGGACCCCGCCTTGTTCGGCAGAGCAACCCAGCTATGGAATAATCGGTATGTTTCATTTACTTCCCCCTGCACTGGCATGGCTGTGGAGGCTTGTTTCACCCCGGGGACATGCAAATCCCAGTATCGTGGAATCAGACAAGATGGGCAGTGAAGGAGTTGGGTCTTACTGGCCTTTTGCAACCGGGAAAAAAGTGAGACATGCAAACCTTCTCCTGGAACAGATAATCACCAATACCGTAACCCAGTATGTCCTTACACCCAATCAATATATAGGTGTATGGAAGGTGGGGTTCAAGCCGCAACTGCTCATGCGTGAATACCTTACCCGCCGGGGCAATGCAAAATTCCGTTCCGATCAGTACCAGTATGCACGATGCCCTTTGCTGGGTTATGAGCTTAATTACCTGACAATTGAGGGGTCCAAGATCCCGTCACGTTTCTTTAAGGTTTACAGGCAGGAAGCGGTTGGATTTGAGGGCTATGATAAAGGTGCGAAGATCCTTGTGAATTTTTTCAATGAACAGCTTCCCCAGTACCTTGTTCCGGAAATGTCTGATCTGGGCCGCCGGATCATCGAGACCTGCCTTGAGAACGGCAGTGTTGCAGATTATGAAAAACTCATCACTATTAAATGATGATTACTATTAATGATTGAGATTTTATTAAACAGGTAAATTATATGCCAGATAACCGTCAATCAGAAATAATATTACTTATGCTTTACATATCTCTGTTATCTTTCTCTCCGGGCTGCAAGCAAAAGGCCCCGGTTCCTCCCGTGGCAGAAAAGATACCACATGAACTTACTATACACGGACACACAAGGATTGATAATTATTACTGGTTAAGGGAAAGAGACAATCCTTCGGTTATTGAGTACCTTGAGGCTGAAAATGAATATACAAAATCTGTTTTAAGACATACCGAGCCCCTTCAGGAAAATCTGTATAATGAGATTATTGGCCGGATCAGGCAAACTGATGAGTCTGTCCCCTATTTTGAAAACGGATATTATTATTATACCAGGTTTGAGGAAGGTGCTGAGTTTCCAATCTATTGCCGGAAGAAAGGCACCTCTGACGCTCCCGAGGAAATTATGCTGAATGTTAATGAGCTGGCAGAGGGGCACAGCTACTTTCATGTTTCGGGGATGAATGTAAGCCCCGACAACAGGATTCTGGCTTTTGGAGTTGATTCAGTTGGCCGCAGGAAGTATGCTCTCAGGTTCAAAGACCTGGAGACCGGAGAAATGCTGCCCGACCAGATATCGGGAACAAATGGTTATGTGGCATGGGCCGCTGGCAGCAGAACAGTTTTCTATACCACGCAGAATGAAGTTACCCTGCGCTCTGAAAATGTTTTCAGGCATATTCTCGGAAACGACCCCGATGATCGTGACCTGGTATATTTTGAAGATGATGAAACCTACAGGGTAGGCGTTTTCACCACCAAGTCGAAGGAATATATAATGATCGTCTCATCCAGCACTTTGTCCACTGAATTTCGCTATATCAAAGCTGCCTCAGCTTCTGATAATTTCAGAATATTTCATCCCAGAGAAAGGGATATGAGGTACAGCGTTGATCATCATGGAGATAAATTCTATATCCTTACCAACTGGGAAGCAACAAATTTCAGGCTGATGGAGACGCCGGTGAATGCAACCGGAAAAGATAACTGGAAGGAGTTGATTGCCCACAGAGAGGATGTGCTTCTCAGCGGTATTGAAATTTTTAATGACCATCTCGTACTTTCTGAAAGAAAGAACGGACTTACCCAGCTTTATATATCAGATTGGCAGGATATGTCAGGGCATTATATTGAGTTCCCCGAAGAGGTTTATACTGCCTATGTTTCAGTTAATCCCGATTTTGACAGTGATCTCCTCAGGTTTTCTTACAGCTCCCTTACAACACCAAATTCAGTATTTGATTACAATATGAAAAATAAGGATATGGTCCTTATGAAACAGGATGAGGTGATCGGGGATTTTAAACCGGATAATTACGAGGCCAGAAGGCTTTACGCCACAGCCGGAGATGGTACAAAAATTCCTCTTTCAATTGTTTACAGAAAAGGAATCGAGCTGGATGGCTCCAATCCGACTTTACTTTATGGTTATGGATCTTACGGTGCCAGCATGGACCCCCGGTTCAGCCCGGTGAGGTTAAGCCTTCTTGACCGGGGTTTCATCTATGCCATAGCTCATATTCGCGGGGGACAGGAGATGGGCAGGCACTGGTATGAAGATGGCAAACTGTTGAACAAGATGAACACTTTTACCGATTTCAATGATTGTGCCCAATACCTTATTGACCAAAACTATACCAGTCCCCAAAACCTCTTCGCCCAGGGCGGCAGTGCGGGCGGATTACTTATTGGTGCAGTCATCAACATGCGTCCCGAGCTATACAGGGGGGGTATCGCAGCAGTACCATTTGTTGATGTTGTGACCACCATGCTTGATGAAAGCATACCACTTACTACCGGCGAATATGACGAATGGGGCAACCCGAATGACGAAGAATATTTTCATTACATGCTCTCTTACTCACCGTATGACCAGTTGAGTCGTCAGGATTACCCGGCTATGCTTGTGACTACGGGCCTACACGATTCCCAGGTGCAATACTGGGAACCGGCCAAGTGGGTAGCAAAACTGCGGGATTATAAGACTGATGATAATAAACTGCTGCTTTACACAAATATGGATGCCGGACACGGAGGCGCTGCCGGCAGGTATCGCCGCTACAGGGAGATTGCTATGGAATATGCATTTCTGATTGATCTGGCAGGAGTAGATCAAAACCTCCCCTGAGTTTTAATCCATCATGGAAAATGATTGAATAATATTTGTTCTTGACAAATATTCCAGGAAGCTGACTGAATAATATTTGTTCGAAAACGAACAGCATGTGTTCGTAAATGGGGTTTATAAAGCTGTATATTATTTGAACGTGTTCTGTAATGATCAGATATACAGTTTTATGCCTGGTTTGGCATGAGTTTGGTGACTCCTTGAGTAAAAGATTACTAATCAAATTAGGAGGACCCAAAAAATGAAAAAATCAATCATTTTAACTATTATTGGAACTGTTTGTATTGCTTTTATGGCAAAAGCCGGAGTTCCTGATTATGTCATCTGCAACGAAGGTGTACGATATTTTGAAAAAGTTCGTTATTCCCTCAATTCCAATTTGATGGGAATTTCAGATGAAGGGAGGGTGCGCTACGATTCGGAAGATGTTATTTCTTTCAGCAGAAACGGACGAGTTTATCAAAGAATGCCGGTTATCCGCAACAACGAGGAGACAGGTCGTTACGACTTTATGGAACTGGTTGCCTACAGGAATGGCATGAAGGTTTTAAGAGAAAGGTCTGGTCGAATTTCCGGTCTGAACTCCCATGATCTGGTTGTCTACAAAGACGGTAAATACGTGGTAAGGTTTGACGAAAAGAACAGTGATAACCTTAGCAGGTTTTTCTTCAAACCCGGTTTAGTTGCATCTGAAAGGTAGCAGTATTGGTAACTGCGAATAAAAAAAATGCCCCTGTAACCGGGGCATTTTTTTTGAAAATCAGAAAGGCAAAAGATCATCATCAGCAGGCGGAGGGACATCCTCCGGCGGAGGTACTTCACTTTCAGCTGCCGGTCCCGTTTTCCGGGGCGGTGATTCTTTTTCGATTCTCCATGCCTTTATGTCGGTATACCATCTTTCATTAAACTCTCTCGATTCAATGTTTACACTCACCTTTAATTGGTCACCTTCATCAAATCCCTTAATTTCTCCTGCTTTTTCTCCCCAGGCACTAATACATATCTTACGGGAGTACTCTCCATGAGTTTCTATAATAAAGTCCTGCTTTATCCACGGTCCGTTTTTACCGGTACCGTTTTGCTGGGGAAGTATCTGTAGCAGCCTGCCTTCTAGCACAATACTCATTTCAATCTTAATTTAACCTTTCCGGCTGATTAAACCCGTAAATGTTGATATTTGAAAATTATCTGGTTTTCCCGATTATTCGGAGTCTACTATATCAAGCAATTCAACTTCAAAGATCAGCATCATATAAGGCTCAATTACTCCTCCCTGCCGTGGATTGGCTCCATAGGCCAGATCCTGTGGTATGAAGAGTCTCCATTTTGATCCGACCGGCATTAGTTGGAGGGCTTCTGTCCATCCCGGTATGACCTGGTTGAGAAGAAACTGTGCCGGCTCACCCCGGTCGTAAGAACTGTCGAATACAGTGCCATTGAGCAAAGTTCCTTTGTAGTGGACAATAACTTCATCTTCAGCCCCAGGCCTTGGACCATCGCCCATAGTTATTACCTCATACTGTATACCTGATTGGGTTGTGGTTACACCCTCTTTTAATTTGTTATCAGCCAGAAAATTTTCTCCCTCTTCGAGATTTTCTCCAAACTGAAGCCTGGCAAAATATTCATTTAACATCATGTTTGCCTCTTCAGCGCTGACGAATGTCGATTCCCCATCAAAAATCTCCTTTACTGCCAGTGCTATTGCATTGGGGTTGATATCCTCCATTCCACTCATCATAAGGCTGTTTCCAAATGTAACACCTATGGCATAACTGATAGTGTCACTTTCTGTCTTTAATTCTGACCGCGTAAGACCACGATTTCCGCATGAAGAAAAAACCACTGCGGAAGTAAGAATAAGGGTTATAAAAAACTTTGTCTTCATAATTACAATTTATAATTAAAAATTAAAGTGCGAAAGTAAGGCAAATAATTTAGAAACGTGTATAAAATTTAGATATTTTAAATCAGCTTGTCTAATTTTAAGGTTTGGTTGCCAGAAGGATCTGTCTTTTGCCTTTCGGGCCGGGAATGCGGCTGACCAGAAGGCCTGCTGCCTGCATGTTTCGTCTTACCTGTCCTTTGGATGAGTATGTTGATAAGATGGCTCCCGGATTCATCATTTCAGATATATTTCTGAATATTTCTGGTGTCCATAGTTCTGCCTGAACATCCGGCCCAAAGGCATCAAAAAATATTGCATCATAGGTTTCGGGGGACCGGTAGGTGGTGAGGTCTGCTTTTATTTTCTTCAATCTGAAAAATCGGGTTATCTGTTCTTCTTTTTCCCAGGTGCATTCGTGTATTCGCTCAAAAAAAGATTTATCTGTTTCAGATTCTTTAAGGTATTTGGCGAATTCAAGCCATTCAGGTTTTGAGAGCGGATACAACTCAATTGAGTGATAACAGATAATTCTCTTTTCTTTTTCAGCCTCCCTGCAACTGAGGAAAGCATTTAAACCGGTACCAAAACCAGTTTCGAATAGCCTTATTTCCGGCTTATCAATTTGTCGCAGCACCTTGTCTATATATACGAATAAAGATTCCTGTATTGCTCCGTGGATAGAATGATAATGTTCATTCAACTCCGGCACATATAAAGTCGGGGAACCATCACCTGTTCTTGCCAATATTCTCTGCATACTCACACTTAAGGTCATTTAGGCCTGATTTGCACTTAAGGTCATTTCAACCTGATTTTCAGTGGTTATGGGATTTGATCAACTGTATTGCTGATTCCAGAATTGTATCCATACCTCTGATTTCATCGCTTCTTCTTTGATTCACCTGGATTGCAGGAGGAACCCCGTGCTCTACATTAAAACCATCCGGGGTAATAGTCATTGTTCTGGGGAAGCGGAACCTCCATCCGTTAAGAAGTTCATAATCAAAAGGTGTTCCCCCACCGCCTCCTGTTGTGTCTCCAATAACTGTGACATTAGGAAAAGCTGACATATAAAGAACAAAATCATTAGCGGCGCTGTAGGTGCGCCTGTTTGTAAGTACAACAGTTTTACCGGTAAACTGTCTGTCGCCTTTGGGAAGGACATAATTGGGCTGTGGAGTTGAAAAGTCACCATGTCCTGGACCTGATTTATAGAGGGTGTAAGAGACAAGCCTTTTCCTGTCTGCGAATCTGCTGGCTATTATCTCACCGGTATTGCTGTATCCGCCGCTGTTATTGCGGATGTCAAAAACTATTCCCTTTGTTCCGTATAACCGGTCAATTATCTTATCTATATCTGTCTCCCTGGTCTTTTCTGAAAATGATCCACTGTATATATATCCTACCGAATCTATTACAGTTAATAAGAAGTTGCTTATTTGAACGAAATTATCACCCAGGTAGTTTCTCTCCAGAATCGTACTGCTGAAATTTGAGGGATACGGAGAGTACCATTCCAGATTTTTTGACTCATCAAAATCGGAATAAAGGTTCACATGACCATCACGAAGTTCATTCAGCATATCTGACATTTTATCGAAAAGCTCACGGTCAGATAAATTGTTATTTATTTCAGGTCGGTAAACCGAGTAGATAGAGTCCCAGTTAATTTTCTTGAATTCAAAGAACGAATAATTCCTGTCCAACGTGCTCCACAACAACTCAAAATTATTCACATTGGTGTTAGCTTCATCTTTTTCTATAAGCAATTTCTCACATGCTGCGAATAATGTTAAAAAAATTACTGATAATATGGGAAGTCGCGCTGGCATCTGGGTTTCAGGTGTTAAAAAAAAGTTTGCAAAACAATTCCATGAGTTGCTGTTTTAAGCTGATTGAAATTTTCATGACCGTAATACTCCCATCTGTATCCAATCCCAAGGGCATTATTGTTTCTGAATTGGTATTTAAACGAGAGTTCTGAGCCCAGTCCGAAAAACCGGTTCAGCGAAGCAACCTCAATACTGTTGAGAACACTTTGGAAGTTACCTGTACTGTGGTCAAGGAATCCCTGCGGACTGATATAGGAATGGTTTGGACGTACTATTAAAGCAATAACCGGCATGTGTATCAGCAGTTCAATTTTATGTTGCTTCCCGTTCACGGGAAATGGATAAATAAATGATTTTCCCAGGCTGAGGGTGCTGAAAGAGAAATTATTTTTGGCGCTGTTTATAAATTGATTATGCTCATAGAATGTAAACCTGGAATCAATGATGCCTCCCAGAAAAATCTTGACTTTGTTACTGGCAAAGCTTCCTGCAGATCTCATATGGGAAAAGCTGACCCCGGCCCTAAAACTATTCATTTGCGAAAAGTCAGGGTCAGGATATTTGGTTGGAGTTATATTGCCATGAAGGAGGTCTGCTCCCAGATGGTTTACGTATTTATCTTTCACCTTGCTATATCCGGCCGTTATAAACAGATGATTGCCACTGTAATAGAGAGGTGAAATTCCTTGATCTCTCAATCCCATATGTCCCCAGCCAGCACCAATATTCAGGTAGCGGTTTGTTTTCTGTTTTGAATAACTTTCAGTAAAAACAGGAATAATAAAAAGAAAGATTAGCAGAGCTTTTGCGTAAATACTTTTCATCAGCATTAAGATAAATCTGTTTGCCGGAGTTATATGGCACGGAAAACGATAAAAGATTTCAGTTGGTTCATTCTTATCTGCAATTAAAAAGAATCCGTTTTAACTGAACTTAAGAAGGGCTAAAGTAATAAAACTTATCATAAAGTTAAACCAAACAGGTCAGTAATAACCAATACTGGTTACAGGATTCTCCGGGTTTGATTTGAAAGTAGAGGTTGTATTGTTAATTTTGCTTATTTCAGCAAAATAGAAATTCATAAATTACTCATATGCGGAAAAAAAGCGGTCATCTGCTGGTAATTATTCAATCGGTAATAATTGCTCTGTTATTAATTTATCTTGTTATCTCAATGAGTAATCAGGATAAAATTGATTCACTTGAGTCAAGGGTGGTCCTTCTGGAGGAATTCAATTCATTGTTAAGGCATCGTAATGACAGTCTTTCATTGTTGATCCAAAAGAAGAGAATATCAGGTTCCGTACCCCCTTTTCTTTACAGGAAGCAGGAGGAGGAGCTTAAAAAAATGGGTCTTCATAATCCGGTTGAGGATCTTAGAGATGACCTGGTTACTGATCCTGATCTTATTAAGACTTCAGCAGTTCTTGGTGGAAAAATGGGGTTTTATTTTCGTGACGGTATTCACATACTCAACAAAAGGTGGGTTTTTGCCTATTTTGAGGATGGCCACATAGCCGGGGCCATGCTGCTTAGATACATTATAGATCAACAGGGCAATATTGAATGGGAAGTGATTGATGAGATTATATATTAGTCATTTCCGGTGGGGAACGCGGACCTGTTTTATGTGGTGGCTTTCACCGTCAACTGCCGCATATGTTTCAGGGAATTCCGACCTTGCTTCCTCAACAAGAGCATCCGTTGTTTTGTAGCGGGCTGAAAAATGTCCTATAATAAGTTTTCCGGGTTGAGCTCTTGCGGCCAGCTGTCCTGCCTGCCTGGCTGTTGAGTGGCCTGTTTCTGAAGCTCTTTCAATCATATTATGCAGATATGTGGCTTCATGATAAAGGATATCTGCATTTTTGATATGAGGTATTATGGATTCAGTGTATTTCGTGTCGGTGCAATATGCAAGTGATCTTTGTTTGAAGGGCGGAAGTGTCAATAAAGAGTTTGGAATAATTTCACCTTTCTCATTCATAAAGTCATTCCCCATTTTTATGTTCACCATTTTCTCAACAGGGATCTTATGATGGGAGATCATCTCTTTCCTGAGGTTGAGCATGGGGGCTTTTTCCATGAAGATGAATCCGCAGGCAGGAATCCTGTGCTTCAGCGGTATTGTATGGATCTCAACTTTTTCGTCTTCGTAGATAAGGTCTTTTTTCTTTGATCCGATCGGGTGAAAAATAATACTGAAGGGAAGAGGGTAGTCATAATAGTGTTTTTTATGATCGTCAAGTATCGATTTCAGTACCGGGTTAGCATATATATGCAGATCAGATTTTCTTCCCAGCAGACTGAAAGTACTAATCAGTCCGAAAAGTCCGAATGTGTGATCTCCATGAACATGCGAGATGAAAATATGGTTTATCTTACCAAAACTGATTTTATTTCTTCTCAATTGTATCTGGGTGCCCTCTCCACAGTCTGCCAAAAAAAACCGCTCATGTATGTTGATCACATGAGCGGCGGGGAATCTGTCGGAAGTGGGTATGGCTGAACTGCTTCCTAATATTGTAAATGAAAATGACACAATGAACTGCAGTATACTGTGTTATTTATTTGCCTGTTCAGTTTCTATGAGTTGTGCAGCATCCTGGATAGTTGGTGTAATGTTAAGCACAGTATCAAGCTGAGAGATGGTTATCAGCCTTTCAACGGCATCATTTAATCCCGTGAGGACAAAAATACCGTTGGCATTTTTACTCAGGCGGTTGGCCACCAGAATGGCACTTAACCCGGAAGAATCGCAATACTTGCAATTGCTTAAATCCATAATCACATTTTTTTCTCCCTTACCGGAAATCAGAACAAGCTCTGATTTCAATGCCGGAGCAATATGGGTGTCAAGCTTTTCTTCAAGCACCTGTACCTTCGTGTAATTTTCGAATTTCTCAATATTGAATTCCATTATTAGAAGTTTTAGTTAGGGTCCTTTTATACGATAATGATCATGACAATTTCATGTAATGTAAATATAATATTTAAGATCAATAGTCAAATGTGATTAAAGCGACAAAATATAAAACCTTTGATAAATTTACTAATTATTTTATAAGTTTTTTGACAACCGGATATTTAAATTAAACATCCGGTTGTGATTATTTATCTTGTTCTGATCCTTTATCGCCTTGTTCTGATCCTTTATCGCCTTGTTCTGATCCTTTATCGCCTTGTTCTGATCCCTTGTCGCCTGGTCCTGATCTTTTGTTAACCTTGTCTGATCCTTTGTCAACCTTGTCAACTGGGTCTGATCCTTTGTCGCTCGGTTTTTTCTTTTTGCTGCCCTTTGCGGTTTCCTCCATCTCCTCTTTAAGTGATGCCAGCTGGGAAATATCTCCAAATGTTGTTTTCTCCAGATTTGTTTTGATTTTACGCATCGTTTTCTGGGGAGTAGCTGCAGGTTGTTTGGATTTTTTAGTATCCTGTTCCTTTGACCCGGCCTCTTTTTCGTTAACTTTAGTGTGGGAAAGGATAATGCGTTTAGCTGCTTTTGAAAATTCAATCACCTTGAAGGGCAGTTTTTCATCCACTTTTGCCATAGTGCCATCCTCCTTGACCATATGCCTTGTGGAGACAAAACCTTCAACACCATATTGCAGAGATACAAGTGCTCCTTTGTCAAAGACATCTGTAATTGTTCCCTCGTGCACTGAATCTACGCCAAATACTGTTTCAAACACATCCCATGGATTCTCTTCCAGCTGTTTGTGTCCCAAACTCAGCCGTCTGTTCTCCTTATCAATTTCCAGAACAACAATTTCAATTTCATCTCCGATTGAGGTAAACTCAGCCGGATGCTTTATCTTCTTGGTCCACGACAGGTCTGAAATATGGATTAATCCGTCAACACCCTCTTCAATTTCTACAAAAACTCCAAAATTGGTGAAATTGCGTATTTTAGCCATATGTTTAGATCCGACCGGATATTTCTCTTCAACCATATCCCATGGATCCGGTTTAAGCTGTTTGATACCGAGCGACATTTTTCTCTCTTCACGGTCCAGCGTAAGGATATTAGCCTCAACTATATCACCAACTTTCATGAATTCCTGGGCGCTTCTTAGATGTTGCGACCATGACATTTCAGAAACGTGAATCAGTCCCTCAACTCCAGGTGCTATTTCAACGAATGCACCATAATCAGCCATAACAACTACCTTACCTTTAACCTTGTCACCCACTTTCAGGTCTGGATCCAGTGAATTCCATGGGTGTGGGGTAAGCTGCTTCATGCCGAGAGCTATTCTCTTCTTAGCGTCATCAAAGTCAAGTATTACCACATTGACTTTCTGGTCCAGCTCAACTATCTCTTCAGGATGGTTTACCCTTCCCCATGACAGGTCGGTAATATGTATCAGTCCGTCAACTCCTCCGAGATCGATAAATACTCCATATGAAGTAATATTTTTAACTGTCCCTTCGAGAACCTGTCCTTTTTCAAGTTTGGCAATTATTTCTTTTTTCTGCTGTTCAAGCTCTTCTTCGATAAGAGCTTTATGAGAAACAACAACATTCTTAAATTCGTGGTTGATCTTAACAACCTTGAATTCCATTGTCTTACCTACATAAGCGTCATAATCGCGGATTGGTTTGACATCAATCTGTGATCCGGGCAGGAATGCTTCAATGCCAAACACATCAACAATCATTCCTCCTTTAGTGCGGCATTTGATATAGCCTTTTATTATCTCGTCATTATCAAGTGCGGCATTGACCCTGTCCCATGACCTCAAAGCGCGGGCTTTTTTGTGTGATAATACCAGCTGTCCTTTTTTATCCTCCTGGCTTTCCACATAGACCTCAACCGAGTCACCCGGTTTCAGATCGGGATTATACCTGAATTCATTAAGACTTATTACTGCTTCTGACTTGTATCCGATATTTATGACTACTTCTCTATTGTTCATTGAGATCACAGTGCCGTCAACCACTTCGTTTACATTGATGGTAGAAAGTGTCTGGTCATAGATCTCTTCAAATCTGGCTCTGTCTTCCTTTGAATAGGAGTCAGACTCTTGTTCCAGGTTGTCCCAGTCAAATTCCTTGACCAGTTGTTCATTTGTAACCTCTTCTGAGGGGGTATCAGCAAGTTCATCAACTACCCTGACAACATCTTTGGAGGGGGTTGCCTCTACAGGAGCTTCAATTTCAGTCTCTATAAGCTTCTGTTTTGATTCACTCAGATCTTCAAATTCAGGTTCTTCAGCCTTTGCAGGCTCCTTTTTTTCCTCAGGCTTGTTTTCAGTTTCAGGTTCTTCAGCCTTTGCAGGCTCCTTTTTTTCCTCAGGCTTGTTTTCAGTTTCAGGTTCTTCAGCCTTTACAGGCTCCTTTTTTTCCTCAGGCTTGTTTTCAGTTTCAGGTTCTTCAGCCTTTGCAGGCTCCTGTTCTTCTTCAGGTGTTTGTTTATTTACACTCTCGATTTTAGACTCCTCTTCCGGGGTGCTGTTTAGTTTTTTTTCTGGCATAATATTAACGCAAAATTTTTAAAATTAATAAGTTAGACATTATATTTAGAACATAATCGGGAAACGCAAAATTAAATAAAAATTGTTGAAAATAACGAACATAATAATAAATTAATTATTAAAGCGCAATTTTTTTATGCTTCATAAAATTAGTAATTTAGCCCTGTTTTATACAAAAAGCAGCCAATTATCAACTTATTATCAACTTATTATCAACTTATTATCAACTTATTATCAACTATAATTTAAAAAAGGATGAAGATTGCTATGGTTGGAAGCGGATACGTTGGTTTGGTATCCGGGACCTGCTTTGCTGAAACTGGTGTGGATGTTTCATGCATAGATGTTGATCAGCAGAAGATCGATAAGCTTAAAAAGGGAGTGATCCCTATATATGAACCGGGACTGGAAGATATGGTTGTGAGAAACCTGGAAAAAGGGCGGCTGGTTTTTTCAACAAGCCTGAAGGACCACCTTGATGATACAGATGCGGTTTTCATAGCTGTTGGAACTCCTCCCGATGAAGATGGCAGCGCAGATCTTAGCTATGTGCTTGAAGTTGCCCGGGAAGTAGGACGCAATATGGATCATTATATGGTGGTTGTTACCAAAAGCACTGTACCGATAGGAACATCTGAAAAGGTCAAGGAGGTAATCCTTGAAGAACAGAAAAAAAGAGGGACAAGCATACCTTTCGATGTTGCTTCCAACCCTGAGTTCCTGAAAGAGGGAAGTGCACTTGAAGATTTCCTGAAGCCTGAAAGAATAATTGTTGGCACCGAATCACAGAAGGCAGAAAAGATTATGCGGCGGCTTTACAAACCCTTTGTCCTTAATAACCACCCTATAATCTTCATGGATATTCCATCAGCAGAGCTTACCAAATATGCAGCCAATTCGATGCTTGCAACACGCATCAGTTTCATGAACGAAATAGCCAATTTATGCGAGATTGTCGGTGCCGACATCAATTCGGTAAGAAGAGGCATAGGCAGTGACAGCCGCATAGGAAGCAAGTTCATTTATGCTGGTATCGGATATGGTGGTTCCTGTTTTCCCAAGGATGTCAAGGCACTGATTAAAACAGCAGATGAAAACAGCTATTCACTGGATATACTTAAATCAGTGGAGCATGTCAACAACAGGCAGAAGGAGGTGCTTTTCAACAAAATAATGGATCATTTCAAAGGTGATATAAAGGGAAAACGATTTGCAATCTGGGGCTTGTCTTTTAAACCTAAAACCGATGATATGAGGGAGGCGCCCGTTCTGGTCATTATAAATAAGCTTCTCGGGGCAGGGGCGGATGTTATAGCATACGATCCGGTTGCCATTGATGAGGCCCGTAGAAAACTGGGAGACAATATAGAATATGCCAGTGATCAGTATGATGCACTTGTAGATGCTGATGCCCTGCTGCTTGTCACCGAATGGAATGATTTCAGGACTCTCAATTATAAGGTTCTTGGCAAACTTATGAAAAACAGGCTGGTTTTTGACGGGCGTAATCTATATGAACCATCTGAAATGCATGAATTTGGCTTTAAATATTACGGTATCGGCAGGATGCCGGTTAAGACATAGTCCCGCTGTACTTCTGATAATCCAACCAATAAATATTGAATGAAACGTATACTGGTAACCGGAGGAGCAGGATTTATAGGCTCACATCTTTGTGAGAGGCTTCTCAGAGACGGAAATGAGGTTATCTGCCTCGATAATTATTATACGGGCTCAAAAAAAAATATAGTACATCTGCTTAACAATCCCTGGTTTGAAATGGTAAGGCATGATATCATCATGCCCTTTTACAGTGAGATTGATGAGATATATAACCTTGCATGTCCCGCCTCTCCGGTACACTATCAGCACAATCCCATAAAGACGGTCAAAACTTCCGTTATGGGAGCCATTAATATGCTTGGCCTTGCCAAAAGGAAAAGGGCAAAAATATTACAGGCTTCCACCAGCGAAGTATACGGCAGTCCCCAGATCCACCCGCAGAACGAAGAATACTGGGGTCATGTCAATCCCGTGGGCGAACGCTCCTGCTACGATGAAGGTAAAAGGTGTGCAGAAACCCTGTTTATGGATTACCATATACAGAACAATGTAAGAATTAAAATTGCCAGAATATTCAACACTTACGGTCCCCGCATGCAACTGGATGATGGAAGGGTGGTGTCTAATTTTATTATTCAGGCTCTCAGAGGAGAAGATATTACCGTTAATGGCGATGGATCTCAGACACGATGTTTCCAGTACGTAACTGATCTGGTTGAGGCACTGGTCAGGACAATGGATACACCGGAGGAGTTCACCGGACCGGTCAATATTGGTAATCCTGATGAGTTGTCAGTTCTTTCGCTGGCAGAAAAGATAATTGATATGACCGGAACGGCTTCAGGGATAGTTTTCCAGACCGCCAGAGGGGATGATCCGGTAAAAAGAAACCCCGATGTCACACTGGCAAAAAAAGTTCTTGGTGGCTGGGAGTCATCAATCGGATTGGATGAGGGACTGGAACGGACTATCAGATATTTCAAAGAACAGTTATAAAGCTGAACCACTGACTGATTGTCGCCAAAAAACTACCGCAGCAATTGAATTCAACGAGTGCATATAAAAACCAATAACCACATTTATGAGAGGAATAGTTCTTGCCGGCGGTGCCGGTACGAGGTTACATCCGGTAACTCACAGCATATCAAAACAGATCCTTCCGGTTTATGATAAACCAATGATCTACTATCCTATTTCCGTCTTAATGCTTGCAGGGATAAAAGAGATATTGATCATATCCACTCCTGCCGATCTGCCATTGTTTGAACATCTTCTGGGAGACGGAAGCCGACTGGGCATACGGTTCTCATACAGAGAACAGCCTGCTCCTGAAGGACTGGCACAGGCATTTCTGATAGGAGAGGAATTTGTGGGTGATGAGCCGGTATGTCTTATCCTTGGAGACAACATTTTTTATGGTTTGGGACTTACTCCTATTCTGGCTGATGCAGCCAGACTTACAACCGGTGCTGTTATTTTCGGTTACTTTGTAAAAAATCCCAACCGCTACGGAGTTGTTGAATTTAATGATGAAGGTGAAGTTCTGAGCATTGAAGAAAAACCGGAAAAGCCAAAATCAAACTATGCAGTCACCGGACTCTATTTTTACGGAAATGACGTGGTAGAAAAGGCCCGGTTAATAAAGCCATCGGCCAGGGGGGAGCTTGAGATAACCGATCTGAACCGTCTTTACCTTGAAGAGTCGCGACTCAGTGTAAAACTTCTGGGCAGGGGCATGGCCTGGTTAGATACCGGCACCCACGAAAGTCTTCTTCAGGCCTCCAATTTCATTCATACCATAGAGGAGAGGCAGGGCCTTAAAATTGCCTGTCTTGAAGAGATAGCTTATCTTAAGGGATTTATTGACAGGGATAAACTGTTGTATAATGCTGAATTACTTAAAAACAGTCGTTATGGTGATTACCTGCTAATGGTGGCCGGAGAGACTGAAAACGATTAGATTATGAATATTAGAAAGACAGACATACCGGGCTTAATGATACTTGAGCCGAGAGTTTTTGAAGATGAGCGGGGGTATTTTTATGAAAGTTACAATGAGAGGTTATTTGCAGAGCGAGGAATTGATATCAGGTTTGTACAGGATAATGAGTCGCGTTCCCGCCTTGATGTAATCAGGGGACTGCATTACCAGCTCGAACCCCATGCACAGTGCAAGCTGTTAAGGGTACTTGAAGGGGCAATACTTGATGTGGTGGTTGATATCAGGAAGAATTCCCCTGCATACGGAAACTGGTACGGCATTGAGATTTCGGCCGAAAACCGCTTGCAGGTCCTTGTGCCTGGTGGACTTGCACATGGCTTCAGGGTTATAAGCGATTATTCAACTGTATTTTACAAATGCGACAAATTCTATCATCCGGAATCAGAGCGGGGCATTCTCTTTTCGGATAAAGCACTGGCGATAGACTGGGGAATTGATCCGGCGCGGGCAATTGTTTCCCAAAAAGACATTGCAGCTCCACTTCTTGAAGATGCCGAAAACAATTTTATTTATAAACCTGACCAGAAAAAAGGTTTTCAGGAACAATAACAGGTAAGCCCAAATCAGATAAAAAAATGAACACTGACAAGTCAATGCAGAATATCCTTATCACCGGATCCCGGGGACAGCTCGGCCAGGAGCTGCAGGGCCTTTCCTATACACATCAGTGGAAAGGATACAGGTTTCTTTATACAGATTCTGACAACCTGGATATTACCATAGAGAAGCAGGTTAAAAATTTTTTTCAAAGTAACAGGGTCGACTGCATTATAAATTGTGCGGCATATACCAATGTAGATAAAGCTGAGTCTGAACCGGAAAGGGCCATGCTTGTCAATGCCCGCGCTGTTGAATGGCTGGTAGAGGCCTGCGCAGTGAATAATACACCCATTATCCATGTCAGTACTGATTACGTGTTTGATGGCGCCAATCCTGTCCCCTACCGGGAGGAAGACCCTGCCGGTCCGCTGTCTGTTTACGGAAAAACCAAGCATGAAGGAGAAAAAGCGGTATTGAATTACAGGAACGGCACGGTGGTGCGGTCCTCCTGGCTCTACTCACCGGGCAGGAAGAACTTTTTCAACACCATATATACTCTGGCAGCCGGAAAGGATCAGCTTAATGTGGTATATGACCAGGTAGGAACTCCTACCTATGCAAGAGAGCTTGCCCGTGTGCTTCTTATAATGGCCGATAGTTCCCTTTCGGGGAAAAAAACTGATATCAGCGGGTTGTTTCATTACAGCAATGAAGGCGTGTGCAGCTGGTATGACTTTGCCCTTGAGATAGTCAGGCTTACGGGCCGGGTCTGCCGAATTAATCCCATAGAGACAAGCCAGTACCCTCTTCCGGCCACAAGGCCACATTTCAGCGTACTTAATAAAACAAAAATCAGGTCCCGGTTGTCAATAGATATACCACACTGGAAAGACAGCCTGATAAGCTGCATAGATCAGCTTGATATTGAAAGTGAATAATGAACAAAAAATTTGACACAATGGATAAGGAACTTTTAGAGACGGTAAAGAAACGGGCCGAAATCTGGCTCGGCCCTGAATACGACGAAAAAACCAGGCATGAAGTAGGTCTGCTTCTCAGGGGGCCGGAAAATGAACTGATAGATTCATTTTATACAGATCTTGAATTTGGTACCGGCGGATTAAGGGGTATCATGGGTGCCGGCACAAACAGGATGAACATATATACTGTAAGCATGGCCACCCAGGGGCTTTCCAATTACCTCCTGAAACAATTTGCACAAAGCGATTCCATCAGCGTAGCCATAGCATATGATTGCCGCAATAACAGCAGGCTTTTTGCAGAGACCGCTGCAGAAATATTTACTGCCAATGGCATAGATGTATATCTTTTTGATGACCTTCGACCAACTCCCGAGTTATCGTTTGCCATAAGGCATTACGGCTGCCGGTCCGGGTTGGTGATCACCGCCTCCCACAATCCCAAAGAGTACAACGGTTACAAGGTTTACTGGGAGGATGGGGGACAGATAATTGCACCGCACGATACAAACATTGTGGATGAGGTAAAGAAGATAAAAGGCCTGAAACAGGTTAAGAGGGATGCCGACCGGAAAAGGATCAGAATGATAGGAGAGGAGACTGACCGGTTATACCTTGAAAAGGTGAAGGGGATGTCATTATCTCCCGCCGTTGTTGAAAAGCATAAAGATCTCAGGATCGTGTTCACCCCGATCCATGGCACGGCCGTAAAGCTGGTGCCCATGGGGCTTGAGGCATTCGGTTTCAGGAATATTATCAATGTGCCCGAACAGGATATTACCGACGGTAATTTCCCCACCGTGGTATCTCCTAATCCTGAGGAAACTGCAGCCCTTCAGATGGCAATAGCCCGAGCCGAGGAGACCGATGCCGATCTGGTTATGGGAACTGATCCTGACGCTGACAGGGTGGGTGTGGCCGTAAAGGACAATAACGGAAAGTTTGTGCTGCTCAACGGCAACCAGACAGCCTCATTGCTGCTTTATTATATCCTGACAAGATGGTCCGAAACGGGAAGACTGACAGGTAAAGAGTATATTGTCAAGACTATTGTCACTTCTGAGCTGCTTGCCGACATTTCTGCAAAGTATAAGGTTGAATGCCTGGATGTGCTTACCGGCTTTAAGTTTATTGGGGGACTGATGAGGAGGTATGAAGGAGAGAAAACCTTTATTGCCGGGTTTGAGGAGAGTTACGGTTACCTGGCCGGGGATTTTGTGCGGGACAAGGATGCCGTCATATCCTGTGCGCTCATAGCTGAGGCAGCTGCCTGGGCAAAGGAGCAGGGAAGAACCTTGTTTGACATGCTGATCGACCTTTACATTGAATTTGGCTTTTACAGGGAGTCGCTCACCTCTATAGTCCGCAAAGGAAAGACAGGAGCAGACGAGATAACAGCCATGATGGACCGTTTCAGGGCTTCACCGCCGGAAACGCTTGACGGATCTCCGGTAATGCTTATCAATGATTACCTCAGGCAGAATTCTTTTGACTCCATCAGCCAGCTCCGGCACGATATTGACCTGCCAAAGTCCAATGTACTGCAGTTTTTTCTGAAAGACGGATCAGTCATATCAGTCCGCCCTTCAGGCACTGAACCCAAGATCAAGTTTTATATCGGCGTACGTGGCAGACTGGATAAAAAGGAGGATTATGAGATTGTCAGAGATCAGCTTGCAGAAAAAACTGAAAAGATCCTTAAGAGTCTCGGGGTTTGATTTAAATACTGATTAAATTTTTTTCTTATGAAGAGTTACAGAAAAGAGATGTGGTTTGAGACCAAAAGCCGGAGGGAGCTTATCAATATAACCCCGGCAGTTGAGAAGTGTCTTGCTGACAGTGGTGTAAAGGAGGGGCTTCTTCTTTGTAATACCATGCATATCACAAGCAGTGTATTCATAAATGATGACGAGTCGGGCCTGCATCATGACTTTGAGATCTGGCTCGAGAAGCTGGCTCCTGAGCACCCGCATTCACAATACAGGCACAATGGATTTGAAGATAACGCAGACGCTCATCTCAAAAGGACCATTATGGGGCGCGAAGTGGTGGTTGCCATAACAGGTGGAAAGCTTGATTTCGGTCCCTGGGAGCAGATTTTCTATGGAGAGTTTGATGGCAAGAGGCGCAAGCGTCTTCTGGTAAAAATCATCGGTGAATAACGAAAAGTGGAAGCCGGTACTGATCACTGATACGCGTCATAATCCCCGAAAGGGGAAAAATCGGATTATTCAAAAAACCGGTCACTGAAGTTGACCAGGAACAGTTTCTCAGTGGGCCTGGTAAAAGCTGTGTAGAGCCATCGCAGATATTCTGTGTTTATCATCTCATCGGTTATGTAGCCCTGGTCGATGAAAACATTTTTCCATTGTCCGCCCTGGGCCTTGTGACAGGTCACCGCATAGGCGAATTTTACCTGTAGTGCATTGAACCATGGGTTTGACTTTAGCTTCTCCATTCTCTTGCGTTTATTGGTAATATCGGAATAATCTTCCATTACCGCCTGGAACAGGTTCTTGTTTTGCTGGCTGCTGAGTGAGGCTGTTTCAGACGATATTGTATCAAGAAGCAGCTTGACCTCAATTTCGGTACCCCTGTAGTCAATGAACCTGACCAGAGCATCTGCAAACCTGAATCCGTACAACTCCTGGTAACGCCGTATGCGGATAATCTCAATTATATCACCATTGGCAATAAAGTCTGTCAATTCGTTTTCAGGCAACCAGAAATAGTTGTTTTTTACCACCATCATCAGATCACCCGCTGTCAGCTCTTCATCCCTGCAGAGTATACGTTCCCTTATTCCCCGGTTATACTGGTTGGCTTTCTTATTGGAACGGGTTACCACAATAGTGTTTTCAGTGCCGCTTTTATCATACGATTCTGTAATCTTTTCCAGTAAATCCTCCCCATGCACCCTTTCAACATCGGTAAAGTCATTAAGAATGATATGAGGCAGCCCGCTTACGTCACCGGTAATTCTGTGGCGAATACCGTTTGCATTGAAAAGAATACCCGAATCTTCAGCCTGGCGGAGGATCTCACTCAGGAACACCTCTGAAACATTAAGCCCGAAACCCTTAAGATATGATGCATCAAGAGCCGGACTGATATCAATTCCCACCGGGGGAAGCTGTGCAGTGTCACCCACCAGAACCAGTCCGCAATTCCTGTCATTGTCCACATAGCTTATGAGATCATCCAGCAGCCTGCCGCTGCCGAACATATCCGATTCAAATGACTGGTTCGAGATCATTGAAGCTTCATCAACTATAAACAGGGTGTTGGAGTGCAGGTTCCTGTCCAGCACAAACCTGCCAGTGCCTTCGGAGGCAGATTTCTGCCGGTAGATCTTTTTATGAATTGTATATGCGTTGTAGTTGCAGAATGAGGCAAGAACCTTGGCTGCCCTGCCGGTGGGAGCAAGAAGAACCACGTTTTTTTTTAATATCCGGATTGTTTTTACCAGCGCCCCCAGAATTGAAGTTTTTCCTGTTCCGGCAAAACCCTTCACAAGAAGTATCTCTTTTCCATTGCCGCCAGTCAGGAATTCAGGGATCATTTTTATCAGTAATTCCTGTCCTGGCGTTGGCTGGTGACCGAGTTGACTGGTTAAGATATTGCTAATGTGAGTTTTCAGCATTTTAGGCAATTATGCGTATTTTTAATCTATTTTTTATAATTTTGTCAACAAACATAAAACTAATATTACGGAAAAGAAAAAGGTACAATCTTACGTTAATATAAATGGCAGAAATTTCAGGTAATAAAACCTTATTTCAAAACAGCTTTTTTTGAAAATAAGTAGTATAATCAAAATACAATAAATGATGAAAACAGTAATTCAGATTCTCCTTTCAGTGTCCATACTTGTGCTGGGGTATATGCTGGTTGACAGCATACATCAGCCAATAAGATTCCAGCAGGAGCAGCGGGCCAGGTACAGCAGAACCATTGACAGGCTGAAGGATATTCGCACAGCCCAGCTGGCTTACCGCTCAGTTTACGGAGAATTTACCGGAAGTTTTGACACGCTGATCGACTTTGTAAAATATGATTCATTCCGCGTTGTAATGGCTATAGGCTTTGAAGATGAGGAAGAAGATGTACGCTCGGAAGAGGTTATTCGTGACACGATAAGGGTAAGCGTAAGGGATTCTATTTTCCCCCGGGGGTATCCGGTTGATTCTTTGCGTTATGTTCCTTACACAGGGGGCAGGGAGGAATTTTTCCTGGGTGCCGGAGAGGTTATGACCGGTTCAGGCCTTGCTGTTAAGGTTTTTGAAGCACATGTTCATAATAATGTATTGCTGGCAGGACTTGACAGACAGCTGGTTATCAATATGAATGATGAGAGGATCAGAAGGGAACAGTTTCCGGGATTGCGCGTGGGGTCACTTACAGAGACCACCAATAATGCTGGTAACTGGGAATAATAATCCCTTCCGGTATGGACATTGTTTTTATAGACGAGACATTTGATATTAATCAGACAGAAAATTATCACATATCCATTCAGGCGGGCCTGAATGGATATTCTTTTTCTATTCTTGACCCTATAAGGAGCAAGTACATTCTTCTCAGGCATTTTCCTTTCAGGGGATCAATGACAACCTCATTACTTGAGGACAAGATCATTGACATACAGAATAACGATGAATTCCTTAAAAAAGAATACAAATCAGTCCTTTTCTCTTACCTGAGTCCCAAATATACCCTTATTCCCGGGCCTCTATTTAATAAAGATAATCTCAGGACCTTTTTCGAGTTCAACCAGGTTCTTGATGATCTAGACGAGATTCATTACAACCGGATCAAGGGAACAGATGCCTTCAATATTTTTGCCATACCTGCAGAGCTTTCGGGTATAGTGCACAGATCATTCGGAAATGTTAATTTTTTCAGCCATATCACTCCGTTAATTGAGAACGGCCTGGTAAACTACGGTGGCAGAGGTTTTCAGAAAGTTGCCATTGCAAATAAATACGGCAATTATCTCGATATTGCAGTAATAGAAGGAGATAAGCTTCTGCTTTGCAACACTTTTCCCTGGAAAAAAGAGGAGGATCTGGTATATTTCATACTTTACATATATGACCAGCTGAAGCTTAACGGTGAAGAGACCCCTTTGATAATTTCAGGTGACCTGCCCAAAGATTCGGGAGTTTATGAAAAGTTAAGGAACTATATCAGGAAAACTGGTTTTGAAAGGCGCAATATAAGGTTTAATTACAGCTATACTTTCAATGACGTGGATATTCATTGGTTTACAAACCTTTTTAACCTGCGGTTGTGCGTATAGTCAGCGGAGTATACAAAGGCAAACGACTTTATCCGGGAAAGAATTTCAGGGCAAGACCTACAACAGATTTTGCAAAGGAAAACCTTTTCAATGTTCTGAGCAATTACTTCAATTTTGAGGAGCTTGAGGTTCTTGACCTTTTCAGCGGAACAGGCAGTATTTCCTATGAGTTTGCCTCCCGTGGCTGCCTTTCTGTTGATTCAGTCGAATCAAACACCAGATATCATACTTTTATTCAGAAAACTGCAAGCGACCTGAGCTTTACACAGCTGGCAGCCATCCGTGCTGATGCTTTCAGGTTTCTGAAACACATAACCCGCGATTATGACCTTATCTTTGCTGATCCGCCGTTTGATTTGAAGGAGCTGGATCATATTCCACATATCATTTTCAGCCGAAACCTGCTGAAGCGGGGCGGCTGGTTCATTCTTGAGCATGGCAGGGATCATGATTTCTCTGCAAATACGCAGTTTCGGGAGCTCAGAAAATACGGAAACGTTCACTTCAGTATTTTTGAAAACCGGTAATTATTAAAAAACCAGACATTAATATTTGCTGGAATAAAAATATCTTGTATTTTTGCATCACCAAAATTGATCTTTCACAGATCAACGGTTCTTAAAAAATAATGGTCCGGTAGTTCAGTTGGTTAGAATACATGCCTGTCACGCATGGGGTCGCGAGTTCGAGTCTCGTCCGGACCGCCAACTACACATTAAACCCTCTGATTGTCAGGGGGTTTTTGCATTAACAACCAAATCTCTCCTAAAATTAACAACCAAAAGGAGATTCATACATAAACTGTTGTTGTTAAAGTACAGACAATGACCAAAGTAAGAATTATAACTATATATAATTGAAAGGGATATTTTCCTGGACTTCCGGGTGTATTGTTTTTTGTTTCAATATATTCTTGTACTTTTGTACAGCAAAATAATAAAATCAGTATGCTTATGACTGAATTTTTACACTGCTTCTCAAAATCCAATAATTTTATCCTTTGCTTTAAAGCAGGGCTATTACTTTTAAATATAGCTCATATTCTCTTTGTTTTCTGACTTCTTTCTTGCTAAACCGCAGATCTGTAGCAATTTATTGTTATGGGCGTCATTTTATTAACTAAATAATTAAATTATGATCTATTATTACAATTCTAAAAAATTTTTTTTGATTTTATTTTTAGTAATCACCGGTATTGCAACAGCAATGTCGCAGGATGAAGAGGGGGATGACTTCCTGAATGTCGGGGGCGCACTTCGGTTTAATATCGCGAGTGTAAATTACGAGATGGACCCCGTTACTACTGATACATACGCGACAATGGATACATGGCGGCTTAATGTATCTGCCGGGTTTAGTGGACTGTTGCTTGATTTTGAATATCGTTTTTATCCTACTTTTAACACTCACTTTATACACCACGGTTATCTTGGCTATAATTTTTCAGATAACCTGAATATGCAACTGGGAGTTACCAGGGTGCCTTTCGGCAATCTTGCATATAATTCGCATAGCTGGTGGTTTCTTATACCGTATTATCTGGGACTGGAGGATGATTATAATATGGGGATAAAATTCACATATGATATCGGCGATAAGCTTAACCTCAGAACAGCCTATTTCAGGCAATCTGAGCCTGCCGGACCTTCATACGGTACAGCAAGTTTCGGCGGACCGGCAGCCGGCACCTATTCCTACAATGTTATACCCGGTAGTGCGGACATTTCCCCGGAAGGGAATACCTCTTCGATCCGTGAGCTTAACCAGTTTAATCTGAGAGTTGAATATGAGGTGACAGATGGGACATTTATCGGTTTATCAGGTCAGTTGCAGGGCCTCTACAATTCTGTTCTCGATGATACAGAATATGGTAACGCAATGGCTGCACACCTCAATTCAAATTTCAGCAATTTCAACCTGCAGTTGCAATATACGTCATATGATTATAAGGCAAGGGATGATGCAGGAATTCTTATGGACCGGGTGCAGATGGGAGCATACGGTGATCCTTACTATGGCGATGGTGTAGCTGCAAGGGGTGGAATTCTGACGGCAGGACTAGCCTATAATATTGACGTGGACTGGGGTCCGGTCAGCAGTATCCTTCCGTATTTTGATTATTCATACATGACCAAGGACGGGCAGCTGGAAGTTAACGGGTCTGTTCACGATTTTCAGGACACTTATATGATCGTTCCTGGTTTTATGATTACCGCCGGAGGAGTGTATACATACGTAGATCTGGCGATGGGTAAAAATCATCCATGGCTCACCAACTCTTTTGGCAAGGGTATGGGTGCCGGACATCTGTACAGTGACGATCCGGCTGGTTTATATTATAATGAGAGTAAGGCGGGAGAACCCGTTCCGGTCGATGATATGGACTGGAACATGCGGTTTAATATCAATGTAGGATACTATTTCTAATATAATTATATTACTAACTTAAACTTGTATAATATGAAAAGATTAAGTATGGCGTTAATGAGTTTTGCAGGTATTTTAATAATCATGCTAATTTTGCTGAAATTACACTCCTGTGCTCCTGAAGAGGAGAGAATTGAAATTGGTTATGTCTTATGGGACTCAGAGATAGCATCTTCTCATGTGGTTGCAGCGATAATAGAAGACAGACTTGGCCATGAAGTAGCCCTGAGAGCTGTTGATGCTGGTCCCATGTGGATGGGGGTTGCCAGGGGCGATTTTGATGCCATTGTTGCTGCCTGGCTGCCGGCTACCCATGAAGCTTATCTTGAGCAAACCCGCGATGATGTTGAAAACCTGGGACCAAACCTGAAAGGTGCAAAAATAGGGTGGGTTGTTCCTGATTATGTTCCGGTAAACAGTATTGATGAGCTTAATGACTATAAAGGGGAATTTAATGGTCAGATAATCGGTATCGATCCGGGAGCAGGACTCATGGCGGCCAGTGACAGGGCTGTTGATGATTATGAACTGGATTACCAGTTGGTTGAAGGCTCTGATGCAGCAATGGTTGCTGCTTTACGAAGGGCTATAGAACGGGATGAATGGATTGTTGTTACAGGATGGACCCCGCACTGGAAGTTTGTTGCCTATGATCTTAAATACCTGGATGACCCTTTGGAGTCGTTCGGTGAAGAGGAGCATATAGCCACAATCGTTAATCCAGGTCTTAATACCAAGGCGCCTGATGTTTATGAATTTCTGGATAATTTTTACTGGACTGCAGGTGATATGGGAGAGGTAATGATTTTGATTGAAGAGGGCATGGAGCCTTTTGATGCTGCCAGGCAGTGGATATCTGAGAACAACGAAATGGTGGAGGGCTGGTTAAGCAATTAGCGGAATATGGAAGATAAAATTGTTGTAAAGAATCTTTCAAAAGTTTTTGGCAAAGACCCTGGTAAAGCCTTGAAGGCCCTGAAGGAGGGTAAATCAAAAGCTGATATTCTCCGGGATCAGAAACAGATGATCGGTGTGAATGATGTTTCTTTTTCTGTAAAGAAGAATGAGATATTTGTTCTTATGGGATTGTCCGGCAGCGGAAAATCAACTCTCCAGAGGCTGATAAACAGGTTGCATGAACCCTCCGAAGGGGATATTTACATTGATGGAACAGATATTACCAAATTAAATCAGAAGGAGCTTAGAGAGTTCCGGCGAAAGCATTTTTGCGGAATGGTATTTCAGAATTTTGCCGTTCTGCCCCATCGTACTGTACTTGAGAATGTTGAATTCGGGTTGGAATTACAAGGTGTCGATAAGGATAAACGCCGTAAAAAATCGCGTGAGATCATTAAAATAGTTGGCCTTGAAGGTAATGAAGGAAGCTATCCTGCTGAACTGTCAGGGGGTATGTTGCAGCGGGTCGGACTGGCTCGTGGTCTGGCAATCGATGCTGACATTATGCTTATGGATGAAGCATTCAGTGCACTTGATCCCCTGATTCGTACCCAAATGCAGAATGAGCTACTGGAACTGCAGGAAAGGATGCAAAAAACCATCATTTTTGTAACTCATGACCTGGATGAGGCCTTCCGCCTTGGTAACAGGATTGCAATTATGAATGACGGTAAAATCGTGCAGATTGGTACTGCTGAAGAGATCATTTCCCGTCCGGCAAATGATTATGTCAAAGCATTTGTTGAGGACATGGATCGCTCTGCTGTACTAACCGCCGGCGCCATTATGCAACCCGTCGCAGAAAGAGCGTTTACAGGTGACGGACCAAGGACTATACTCAGGAAAGTACGTAAAAACGGGCTTTCCGGTATTCTTTTAACTGATACCAAAATGGTTCTGAAGGGCTATATAAGAGCTGAGGAACTGGCTGAGTATATTAAAATGCACCAGGATAAAGAGGATATTCCTTTTGACTCTTCATTGGTTCATGAGCCTGCCCAGGTTTACGAGGATACGCAGATAAGTGAGGTAATAAACATGTATACGGATCATAAATTCGGACCTTTTGCCGTAACAGATCGAGATAATAAATTGAAGGGCGTTATTGTAAAAGGGGCAATAATTGCAGCATTATCCGAATCATACGTTCCGAATAATCATGATGAACAATAATAATAAGGAAAAGAGAAAATTATGCTTCCATTCAGAGTGCCTTTAAAAGACTGGATAACGGCTGGGGTAAACTATCTTGAAACAGAATTTGCAGTGTTTTTTGATGGTTTCAGCGCTTTTGTCTATTTCATGGTTGATAACCTTAAAAATGGTATGCTATTTTTACATCCGCTTATCCTGATACTGATTATTGTTGCCATAACATGGTATATGGCAGGATGGAAAAACAGCATTATTGCTTTTCTTGGATTATTGCTTTCTGAGAATATTGGTTTGTGGGAGGCTTTCGTTGAGACCCTGGCCCTGGTACTGACGGCAGAGATACTAGTTGTTATTGTCGGATTGCCTCTTGGTATATGGGCAGCCCGCAGTGATCGTTTTAATGCCGTTATAAGACCGATACTGGACTTTATGCAAACCATGCCGGCTTTTGTCTATCTTATTCCTGCGGTTATGTTTTTTGGTCTGGGACTGGTTCCCGGGGTGGTGGCGACATTTGTTTTTGCATTGCCGCCTTTGATAAGACTGACTAATCTTGGGATCAGGCAGGTGCCAAAAGAGCTGGTGGAGGCCGCTGATGCTTTTGGGGCCACCAGCATGCAGAAGCTTATGAAGGTGCAGATACCTGTTGCAAAAGTAACGATCCTTGCAGGCCTCAACCAGTCCATTATGCTTGGTCTGTCCATGGTTGTAATTGCAGCTATGATCGGAGCCGGAGGCCTTGGCGCTGATGTCCTGAGGGGAATACAGCGTTTACAGGTGGGGCAGGGGTTCGAAGCCGGACTTGTGGTTGTTATCCTGGCAATTATTCTCGACAGAATAACCGCAGGATTTGGAGCAAGAAAAAGCTTAAACAGTCAGCAATAGAAATCCATGTACCGCAAATGACAAATTACTAATTTTTTCGTAGCTTGCTTATATATTGAACAGCATTAACATCTGTCCTTTTATGATTCTTTATAGAACAATATGCGAAGCGGATCAGAAGTGTCTGTTTATGTGGTATATACTGAATTAAACAGGACATAATCTGTTGTTAAGTCCGTACCCCATCCTTTTGCTCCGGCTTTTCCGTTATTCAGATCAAGTTTGATATTTAGGTGTGATTCTCTTAATAATTTTTTAAGATAATTCCGGTCATATGTTGCCGGAATTCCTTTATCAAGTACCTGTACAGATTTCCCATCCGCACCAAGATAGAGATCCGTATCTTTATAATTATATGGAAGTCCGGCATTTCCTGCTGCACTGATTATCCTCCCCCAATTCGGATCTCTTCCATACATCGCTGTTTTAACGAGTGTCGAATCTGAAATTTTACGTATCATGGTTCTTGCATATTCTTCAGTGGGCGCATTGACGATTTCATATTCTATATATTTAGATGCCCCTTCACCATCCAGGACAATTTGCTGGGCAAGATGAGTCATCATCATTTCCAGGTTTTCCTTAAAAACAGGGTAATCTGCATCCTTTTTTGTTTTAAGTATGTCATTCTGTGCCAAGCCATTGGCTAAAACAGCTACCATGTCATTGGTTGAAGTATCTCCATCAACCGTTATCATATTGAATGATTTGTCAACAGCCTCCTTCACCGTTTCTTTTAAAAGGGCAGGTTCAATTGCAACATCCGTAACAATAAAGGCGAGCATAGTTGCCAGGTTAGGATGAATCATCCCGGATCCCTTAGCTATCCCCGCCATATTTATTTCGCGGCCATCTATTTCAAACTCTACAAATCCTTCCTTGGCAAAAGTATCGGTCGTCAGTATTGCATTTGCTGCAAAGGTACCTGCAGTAGATTTATTGGTAAGCTTCTTTACATTTTCCCGTATCCCGGTAACAATGTCGTCGGTAGGAAAAGGCTCGCCAATTATTCCTGTTGAAGCTACAATCACAAGTTCCCTGTCAATACCAAGCTCTTCGGCGAGTGATTGTGACATGGCAAGGGCTCCTTTCTGCCCTTGTTTCCCGGTAGCTGCATTGGCATTGCCCGCATTTATAACAATTGCCTGTGCTTTTCCATCGGCAATATGTTGCCTCGATAAAATAATTGGTGCAGCAACCACCTGGTTTTGAGTGAATACGGCTGCTGCACTGGCTGGGACCCTGGAGTATATGATTGCTAAATCCCTGCGCATGGATTTCACTCCTGTGTGTGCACCCCAGCAGGTAATACCTCTGACATTTGTTATGTTTTTAATCATATTCGTAAAATGAGTTATTGTTAAATTTATTTTTTATTATTAATCAGGGATTTAAGGGTATTAATCCCAGGCCTTCAGTTTCGTTCAGGCCAAACATGATGTTCATATTCTGAATGGCAACGCCGGAAGCGCCCTTGATCAGATTGTCAATAACACTGATCACTATGATCGTGTTGGTGCGCGCATCATAGGCTGGATAAATATCACAGTAATTTGTACCCCTCACATCCTTAGTGGCTGGTATCTGCTTGCGTAATCGCACAAATGGTGCGCGTGAGTAGTATTCCTTATATGATCTTATCAATGAGCTTACATTAATATTATCAACCGGCCTTGCATAGATTGTTGAAAGAATGCCACGGTCAACAGGCAACAGATGGGGTGTAAACTGAATTATAGTTTCTTTGCCGGAAATCCGGCTCAGTATTTCCTGCATTTCAATGGTGTGGCGGTGCCTCTTTAATCCGTAAGCTTTAAAATTATCATTGACATTGGAGTAAAGATTAACTGCTTTGGCTGTGATACCTGCTCCGGTAACACCGGTTTTTGAATCCACAATTACCGGTTCAGAATTTTTTACCCATTC
>SLKJ01000070.1 GCA_007134675.1 Bacteroidales bacterium | reverse complement strand
GTCCAACCGCCACACTTAATTCTGTCTGCAAGCTTGACGCAGCAAAGAGTTGGCAGTGCGGCTACCAGGTTAACATTCGATTCCACGCCGGTATGATTACCGACCCTGTTATGCGCGAGAAATTGCAATCGATGTTAAATGTTTATTTTTTAAACGGTGGACAGCAGCTCCAGATCAATGTTGTAGATAGCGCCACCCTCCGCAAGGCGCAGGATAACCCGGATGAGTATCGCGACCTTGTTGTGCGTATTGCTGGATTCAGCGAGTTTTTCATAAACCTTACCCCGGCGATGCAGGAGGAGATCATTGTCCGAACCGAGCATTTTTAAGAACAAGTCATGAACAAAGGGCGCATCTTTGACATCCAGCGATTTAGCATCGATAATGGACCCGGCATTCGCACCACGGTATTTCTTAAGGGTTGTCCGTTACGTTGTCTATGGTGTAGTAACCCGGAGAGCCAGAATCCTGAACCGCAGTTATCCTACACGGTTGATACGTGCATTGGTTGTGGAGAATGCATCAAGGTTTGCAAACCCATGGCCATTTTGCAGGACTCCAAAGGCAAGGCCGTGGTCGACCGTGTCCGCTGTACTAATTGCGGTGACTGTGCTGCCGTGTGTTATCCGGGAGCCCTCGTGATGGTTGGTCATGATGCTGAAGTTGATGAAATACTGGAGGTTGTGTTACGCGACCGCGATTACTATGCTTCATCCGGTGGTGGCATCACCGTGTCTGGAGGCGAACCACTCATGCAACCGCAGTTCCTCCAGGCTCTGCTCCATGCCGCCAGGAACGAAAGGCTTCACTGCTGTGTTGATACTTCGGGTTTCGCCCGTCCGGAAGTTTTTGACTATCTTCGCTCCGTAGTTGACTTGTGGCTCTTCGACTACAAGGAGACTGATCCTTTACGGCATTACACTTTTACGAGAAGCGAACTGTCCACTATCCTGAAAAGACTGGAGCAACTTCACGACACTGGTGCCGACATAATACTGCGTTGCCCGATGATTCCTGACCATAATACGCGCCAGGATCATCTCGATGGTATTGTTGCATTGACACGTCGCCTGCCGAATCTTCAGGGTGTGGAGTTGCTGCCCTATTTTGATATCTGGCGTGATAAACTGAAACGATTTGGCATCACCGATATTCTGCCCAAATCAGTGAAACCACCCTCACCAGAAACCGTGAAATCATGGAACGACTATCTGCGTAATCGTGGTGTCCGGTTGTTAGGTGCTGATGGTAAGGTTAAAAGTTCAAAATGAATTCTTATTTTATCCCTGACTGGATAACAAAACACATTTATTATGAAATTTCTGAAAGTAATACTTGGTTCTTTGCCCGTCTTAACATTTTCAACAGTTTCTTTTTCTTCTGAAAAACCCAATTTTATTATACTTTTTGCTGATGATTTGGGATATGGTGATCTTGGATGTTACGGACATCCCCTCATTCGAACCCCTAATCTGGATAAAATGGCAAACGAAGGCATGCGCCTGACATCATTTTATGTAGCGTCATCAGTCTGTTCTCCCTCCAGAGCTGCTTTACTTACCGGAAAATATCCTTCGAATGCCGGAGTGGTTAGAGTTTACAACAATAAAAGTACAGATGGGTTACCGCTATCAGAGGTCACAATTGCAGATGGTTTGAAATCTGCTGGTTATGCCACCGCAATCATTGGGAAATGGCACCTGGGAAGTCTTCCGGAATTTTTTCCTATGAAGCAGGGTTTTGATTATTGGTATGGCATACCTTACAGCAACGATAATAATAGTGTCAGTGCGCCTGGCAATGAATATTTAAGCGGACCGCCACTGCCATTGTATCAAAATTATGAAATAATAGAGGTAGGCACTTCTATGGAAATCAACACCAAAAGGTATACTGAAAAAGCCATTGAATTTATTAAAAAAGAAAAGGATAACACATTTTTTCTTTATTTGCCCTATACCATGCCTCATGTACCTATCGATGCCTCTCCTGATTTCAAAGGGAAATCAGCTGCTGGTTTGTATGGTGACGTTATTGAAGAATTGGACTGGAGTGTTGGAGAGATATTACAAACACTTGAAAAATTAGGGATTGAAAAACATACTATGGTTATATTTACCTCTGATAACGGACCTATGATTCACATGGACCTTCCTCGCTATGACCCTGAAATAATTAAAATGTGGCACCATGGAACCGCAGGTCTTTTAAGAGGTGGGAAATTTGAGGTATATGAAGGGGGATTTAGGGTTCCTGCTATTTTTCAATGGAAGGGGAGAATTAATCCGGGTCAGGTGTCTTCTGAAATTGTTCGAAGTATCGACCTCAAGCCTGCAATTTTCAACTTAGCTGGAGTGAATAATGATGAAAAAATAGATGGAATAGATATATCAGAATTTCTCCTGGGCCAAAGTGAATCGTCACAGGTTTATGATATGGTATACGAACAGGGAGGTAGACGGCTTGCTTATAGAAAAAATAATTGGAAACTTGTATTGGCGAGGGATCAAAATAATGAAATCGAAATTGAATTATTCAATTTGAAAAATGATATTTACGAGCGACATAATATTGCCAATGATTATCCCGAAATTGTAAAGAATATGCGTAATCACCTGGACATGTAATTGCTAATACCAGAAATTAAAGCTGCGGAAGGGTACCAATAGATTATGGAATGAAGATTGACGAAAGATTCAGCGAGCAGTTGCTTTTTTTTTAACTTTGCTGTATTGACTTTTTATTTTATTTTAAATGATACAATATGAAAACGTTAACAGCTATTCTTTTACTCACCGGAATATTGTTTACAACTGATGCCGGTATTCTCCCGATTAAGAACAGCCAGTTTTGCCTTGATGGTGAGCATTTTAGTAAGGTGGAATTGAGAACAACCGAACGGGTGCAGCCTTACGCAGGAAATCCTTTTTACCTGGCCTGGGGAGACACCCCGGTTTTCCCTTTAGGACCGACCGATTACCATGCCTGGACTCCAGTCAGCCGGCCTGGTATGGTAAATTTTTATGGACAATTAAACCGGATTTCTCAAATAATTAATGAGATCGGAAGTCCCCATGTTGTCGGATTCGTCCGTTGCATGCCCTATGATCCAAATTATACTGATGTCATAAGGGTACTTCAGCCCTGGGTCAGAATGGAAGATGGGCGTTATGATCTGGAGCAGTTTGAGCCCGAATGGGAAAGGCGCCTTAAAGATTACCTGGATCTTACTCTTGATCTGCGCATAATTG
>SLKJ01000058.1 GCA_007134675.1 Bacteroidales bacterium | reverse complement strand
TAAATCAATTTCGGCATATAAACACCGTATACTTAATTTTGTTTAATTATTTATTCTAAAAAATAAACAATATATAATAAGTTACTGAAATAAAAGCAAATACAGTCCCTACATTTATATAGAAGGACAGCTTTCAAATTGATTTAATTTATTTTACAATATCTTTACGATACTAGATTCGACGATTACCGATTTTCGGATTACCCTTTCATGACAATGAGACAAAAGCGAATTATTATTTCTGCAACCAATGATCTGGCAACTGATCAAAGGGTTAAAAGACATTGCAGTACATTACATGATAGGGGTTATGATATTTTACTTACCGGAAGAATGCTTGACAATAGTTTATCCGTGGATGACATGCCATGGAAAACCAGACGTGTCAGGCACTGGTTTAACAAAGGAGCCCTGTTTTACGCCGAATATAATATAAGACTGTTTGCATTCCTGCTTTTTGCTCCGTGCGATATCCTGCACGCAAATGACCTGGACACTTTACCGGCAAACTACCTTTCATCCCGGATCAGGAGTAAACAGCTGGTTTATGACAGCCATGAATACTTTACTGAGGTTCCCGAGCTGACAGGCCGTCCGGTAGTAAAAAAAATATGGGAAAGAATTGAAAAACTTATATTTCCAAAGCTCTGCAATATAATTACGGTTAACAGGTCCATTGCCCTTGCCTATAAAAAAAAGTACGGAAAGGATATCAGGGTAATCCGTAACCTGCCTGAAAGGTGGAGCATAAATTCCACAGTATCTCCCACCTTTTATGGCCTGCCGGAAAATAAAAGGCTGATTATCCTCCAGGGGGCAGGTATTAACCGTGACAGGGGAGCTGAAGAAGCTGTTGAAGCCATGAGATACATTGATAATGCAGTACTGGTTATTGCCGGAAAGGGTGATGTTATTCCTGAATTAAAGGCTAAAGTGCGCGAATCCTCCTCTATTCAGGAAAAGGTCTTTTTTATTCCTCCGATGCCATATAAAGAATTAATGCAGCTAACGGGCATTTGTGATCTGGGGTTATCGCTGGACAAGGACAGTAACCTAAACTACCGCTACAGTCTGCCAAACAAGATTTTCGATTATGTAATGGCCGGGATTCCGGTTTTGGTCTCAGATCTTCCAGAACTGAGACGAATTGTCGAAAAATATGAAATTGGGTTAATCGCAAAAGATTATTCCCCGAAAGGGATAGCCTTATCGATAAATTCAATCTTATCCGGCAATTCCGGAATCAACTTCTTGAAGAACAAACTTCAAAAAGCTGCGGATTTACTGAACTGGGATATAGAAAAGCACAAGCTGATTTCTCTTTACATGGAGCTTCAGTAAACCGGATAAACCTGGTACTTTGGCTTAATTGTGGAAAAACCTTAATATTCTGCATAATTTCAATAGTTGGTGTTATTTTTGCTGTCTAAGGACTAAAAAATTAATTTAAATAGTTGTTAAATGCGTGGAATGAAAAAGATGGTGGTTTTTATTTTAGCACTGATTGCAACAGCCTCTTCGGTTTACTCTTCAGGGTACAATATCAGAGTCAAAATTGATGGATTGCAGGATACGACTCTGCTTCTGGCTTATCATTTCGGAAACAGGAAATACATAAAAGACACCATACAGGTTGATTCACGAGGGGCAGGCGTATTCAGCGGTGATGAAAGGCTTCCCGGAGGAATATATCTTGTGGTAATGCCAGAGATGAATTATTTTGAACTGCTGATTGACCGGGAGCAGAATTTCAGCATAGAGACAAGCCTCGAAGAACCGGTCCGCCATATGCAGATTGAAGGATCCCGGGAAAACAAACAATTCATCGAATATCACCGGTTTATGGGCGAAAAGCAAAATTTTTCCTCAGCTATCAGGGAGAGAACCGAAACAAACCGGAATAATCCTGATTCTTTGGAATATCTTCAGGCTAAAGGAAAGGCAGTGGATCAGGAAGTTCAGGATTACTGGAATTCAATCATACATCAAAATCCCGGGACACTTATAGCCAATCTGATAAGGGCAATGAAAAATCCTGAAATCCCGCAATTTGAAATACCCGATGATGCAAAAAACCCCGATTCACTGCGATGGAGAATGGGATATGAATACAATAAAAAGCATTTTTTCGACAATATTGATTTTTCAGATGAACGGCTTTTAAGAACTCCCGTCCTTCACAATAAGCTCGAGCATTTTTTTACCAGGATCCTCATGCAAAAGCCTGAGGCAATTATTCCTGAAGCAATCAGGGTAATTGAGCTTTCAAAAGCCGACGACAAGGTATTTCAATATGTAGTTGTCTATCTGCTCAATCATTACGAGAGATCAAATATCATGGGACTTGATGAGGTTTTCGTTGAACTGGCCAAGAGGTATTACCTTAGCGGGGAAGCTTTCTGGGCCAGTGAAGAGGCAATTGAAAAGCTGAGACAAAGGGTGGAGCGGATAAAACCTAATCTTATAGGGCGCACTGCAGCTGAAATGAGAATGAGAACACCTGAAGGAACTTTTTCAAGTCTGCACGAAACAGATGCCGAATATATTATCATCTATTTCTTTGAACCGGCATGTGGCCACTGCAAGGTTGTCACTCCAAGACTGAACAAGCTTTACAACGAATACAGTGATCGGGGTCTGAAGATATTTGCCGTATATATATATGATGATGTTGATGAATGGAAAGAATACATCAGCTCAAACAAACTGGACTGGATAAATGTTTTTGATCCACTTAACGAAACCCATTTCCGGCACAACTATGATATTTACAGCACACCTACCATGTATATAGTGGATTCCGATAAAACAATCATTGCCAAACGTATAGGAATTGAAACCATTGAACAGATGATTGAGGAGCTGTTGTGAATTTCAAACGTTCCATATACCAACTTCGGAATATATCAGGTTTTAACCGAGAATTTCCGCCATGGTACTTCCAATATCAGCAGGTGACTCAACAACCCTGATACCGCATCCCCGCATTATTTCCATTTTAGCAGCTGCAGTGTCGTCACTGCCACCGATAATAGCGCCTGCATGGCCCATTCTGCGGCCTTTTGGTGCAGTTTGTCCCGCAATAAAACCAACGACCGGTTTGGTCCCGTTATCTTTTATCCACCGGGCAGCTTCGGCTTCCATACCCCCTCCTATCTCCCCGATAATTATTATCCCTTCTGTTTCAGGATCATCCATAAGCAGTTTTACCGCATCAAGGGTAGTTGTGCCAATAATCGGATCACCGCCTATACCAATGCAGGTTGACTGTCCCAGTCCACTTTTTGTAATCTGATCAACAGCCTCATAAGTAAGTGTTCCCGAGCGGGAAACAATACCGATAGTGCCCTTTTTGTGAATAAATCCAGGCATAATACCCACTTTGGCCTCACCGGGGGTTATAACACCAGGGCAATTAGGCCCGATAAGGGTTGTTTTACGGCTTCTGAGATACTCTTTCACCTTTACCATATCTGAAACCGGTATTCCCTCCGTAATGGCTATAACCACGCTTATACCTGCATCAGCAGCCTCCATAATTGCATCAGCGGCAAATGCGGGTGGAACGAATATTACCGATGTGTCTGCACCGGTTTTTTTAACAGCATCCGATACGGTGTTAAAAACCGGTTTTCCCAGATGGTCCTGACCTCCCTTGCCTGGAGTAACCCCTCCTACGATATTGGTACCATATTCTATCATCTGCGCAGCATGAAAACTTCCTTCACTACCTGTAAATCCCTGAACCAGGACACGTGACTTTTTATTTACCAATACACTCATTTATTACAGTTTTAGTTTAATTAAAAAAACAATCACTGAGAAAGAGATTCTTATCTCACCGGCAATGTATTAATGCCGCCAATTTCAATATTTATATAAAATCAGACGAATAAATATAAATGTTTTTTGGTGACTTAATTCAGGATTTTAAAATATTATCTATTTCGGAGGCAATTTTTTTTACAGGCAGATTGTTTTCAGCAGCCAACCTTTTCAGGTCATCATATTCTGCTTTTCTGTTAACCTGTTCGCCCTCATAAAGAGTGATTTTTACATTAACCTTACCATAGGGAGAGTCAATGGTTTCAGTCAGCCGGTCAAGGATTTCGCGCGATTCACGCCTTATCCTTACTCCTATTGAAGTTGTCTCCCTGAAAACAATTTTAAGCAGCCGGTCCTTGTTAACCAGATCTGCAAGGATGGTAAGCTTGACTCCGGGGCGATTTTTCTTCATCTGGATATTTGTCATAAATACCTCAAGAGCCCCCTCTCCGTATAAACGGTCGATAACATGATCAAACCATTGCGGATTCATGTCATCTATATTTGTCTCAATCACATCGATCATATTTTCAGACGGCTCATCAACCATTTGTCCCAGATACACCCTCAGCACATTGGGATGTTCAAAATCTTTGGTACCTGCACCGTAACCAATTGATTCAACATTAATTGAAGGCATGTTACCAAATCGGTCCGCCACCGCTGTAATAATTGCTGCGCCGGTTGGTGTTACCAGCTCACCCTTTGAGTCGGTCGAATAAACAGGTACACCCTTTAGAATTTCTGCAGTTGCGGGAGCCGGAACCGGAAATTTTCCGTGAGAAAAGGTTACAAACCCGGAACCAACATTCAGTCCGGAACATACTACTTTTTCAACACCAAGTATTTTAAAGCCTGTAAGAGCTGCCACCACATCAACGATAGTATCTACAGCTCCTATTTCGTGAAAATGCACTTTATCAAGCGGCATATTGTGTATTTTTGCCTCGGCTGTTGCAATTTTAAGGAAAACCTCTCTGGCTTTTATCTTAATATCTTCATCTACAGAGGCATTACCAACCAAAGCATTCAGATCCTGCAGGTGACGGTGGTGCTTCTGATCCTCATATAATACTGAAAAACTGGTCGAAGCTATATTCTGCTTAACAATCTTATCTGCCTTTATTTCAACAGACTCAAGTCCCAGTTTCTTAATCTCATTCTCCAGTATCTCAAAATCAAGACCAGCATCTATAAGTGACCCAACCAGCATATCTCCGCTGATACCTGAAAAACAGTCTAAATAAGCAATTTTCATCAGTTACAATTAAAGTTGGAAAATCAAAACCATATCTAACATAGGGATAGCATGTCAATTATAACAGTTATCAGGCAGTCCCTGCATCAACAAACATTCTATTTGTTAATGAGCGAGGCAAAATAAGCTGCACCGAACCCGTTATCAATATTAACCACTGTTACTCCGGGTGCACAGGAACTGAGCATGGTCAGCAAAGGCCCCACACCCTGGAAGCTTGCACCGTAACCCACAGAGGTAGGCACCGCAATAACCGGCTTGTCCACCAGTCCCCCAACCACCGAAGGTAACGCACCATCCATACCCGCCACTACAATCAGAACATTGGCATCGTCAATTATCTTTTTATTGCCCAGGAGCCTGTGTAGTCCGGCAACACCCACATCATAGAGGGTTTCCACACGGCTGCCCATAAATGTGGCGGTTTCGACAGCCTCTTCAGCAACAGGCATATCCGATGTACCGGCTGTCATAACAAGTATATAATTGCCATCATCAGCAGGTTTTTCAGCAACCTCTTTCCCGATTGTTATTGTACCTGCAATCTCATTGAAACGGGCCTCAGGAATATTGGCTTTTACCGCTTCAAACATGGCTGATGTTGCTCTTGTGGCAAGCACCATATTCTGCCGGGCAAGATGTTCGACAATTTTCTTAACCTGCTCTACGGTTTTATTCTGACAAAACACGACCTCAGGATATCCTCTCCTGATTGTCCTGTGGTGGTCAAGCTTGGCATACCCGAGGTCTTCGAAAGGAAGATTCTCCAGTCTGCCGAGAGCATCCTCTATACTCAGCTCCTTGTTTTTAACGCTGTTCAACAGCGCCCTTAATTTATCTTTTTGCATTAATATTGATTAATTTATTTAACGATCCGGTTTGGAAATCCTTTATTTCAACTTCAGAAAATCCCAGCTTTGCAAATTCCGCTTTTATTAAAGCCATATTTGATTCTGTTTTTTCCCTGTAAAGGGGATTAACTTCAAGGACAGCCTTATCACCAAAGTGACGAACCCTGAGTTCCCTGACACCAAATGTCTTCACGTATTCCTCTGCCTTCTCTACCTGGGTAAGTTTTTCCCGTGTAATAAAGCTCCCGTAGGGAATTCTCGACGCCAGGCAGGGACTGGCGGGTTTATCCCAGATATCAAGTCCGAGATGCCGGGCAACAAGCCGGACATCATCCTTTGTTAGTTTCGCATCTTTCAGGGGACTGACAACCTTATGCTCATCAGCCGCCTTCAGTCCGGGACGGTAGTCCCCAAGATCATCAACATTGGTTCCATTGGCAATATGTTTAACACCCTCCTTTGCGGCAACCTCCTCAACATAGGTGTAAAGTTCATTTTTACAGAAATAGCAACGGTTATCAGGGTTCATGGCATAATTCTCATCAGCCAGTTCTTCTGTATTGATAATCATCAATCTGGCACCTGTACTCCTGGCAAATTCAACTGCCGAATTTAACTCGCTGCGTGGTATTGAGGGAGAATCTGAAATAACAGCCAGTACCCTGTCTCCCAAAACCCTGTGGGCAACCTTCAGCAGTAACGCACTGTCCAGTCCTCCGGAATAGGCGATAATAAGTCTCTCATATTTAGAAAGCTCACTTTCCAGTGACTTGAGTTTTTGCTCAGCATTATTGTTCATGATAAATAAACACTTTAGTTTTATTATTATAATATACTATATATGAATAACATACACTTGTGAAGCAGATTCTTCAAAACCGGGCACATCCGGTGTGTATGAAAAGCAAAGATTCCTTATTTGAATTCCGGAAGGCATAATAAATGTCAATCAAAAATATAACAATTAATGATGCTGTTTGTTAAAATCGAAGTTACAGGACATAAAAGAGCTGCCAGAAAAATAAATGGGGCGGCTATAATATACCGCCTCATAATATACCTGAAGGGAACCCTGCTTGCAATAATCAGCAGAGCAATTATGGCACCATCGACCGGAGTTTTCTTACCAGTTGCATATACAAGTGCGCCAGAGGCAACATTGGCAGCTATGCAAATATTGGTATCTATTATGCCGTCAGATATATGCATTTTTTTTATGGAATTAAACCCGCACACAAATATATGTTAAACAGGTTGCCTGATCTAACTTTGGACAATTAAAAAAATCTAATATTAAAGGGCAGTGGTTGCGACTGTAAGACAAAATTTTAGTGCGTGGTTAATTTAGGACGAGGAATATGGTTAAATTTGCAGGAATGTCAAAAACATGGACCAAAGATCAACAATTGCTGCAATAGCATCGCCTCCGGGACAGGGAGCAATTGCCATTATCAGGATAAGCGGTGAAAACTCCTTTTCGATCTGTGAAAAAATATTCTTCCCCACAGAAAAACAAATCAGGATTTCTGAACAACCCGGCTATACCATTCATTATGGAACAATTAAGCACAGGGGAAAAATTATTGACAAAGTGCTTCTCAGCATATTCAAAGCCCCCCGTTCCTATACCGGCGAAGATCTTATTGAGATATCCTGTCACGGTTCAGTTTACATACAACAGAAAATACTTCAGATTCTTATTTCTCATGGTGCAGCACTGGCCGGACCGGGCGAATTTACCCAGAGAGCATTTTTGAACGGCAAAATGGATCTTTCCCAGGCCGAGGCAGTATCTGATCTGATAACATCAGAGTCGGAGGCCTTTCAAAAAGTTGCCATGAACCAGATGCGCGGAGGTTTTTCATCTGAGCTGAAGACTCTAAGGAGCAGGCTGCTGGAATTTATTTCACTGGTAGAGCTGGAACTTGACTTCAGTGAAGAAGATGTGGAGTTTGCCGACAGGTCAGAGCTGAAAATACTGCTCAGCTCAATTGAGTCAATGCTAGGATCACTCAAATCTTCCTTTGCTTTCGGTAATGTTTTAAAAAACGGCATTCCTGTGGTAATTGCGGGAAAGCCCAATGTCGGCAAATCAACTCTTCTCAATATCCTGCTGAAAGAAGAGAAGGCACTGGTTTCTGAAGTACCGGGAACAACCAGGGATTCTATCGAAGATGTGATACATCTCGGTGGCATGACCTTCAGGTTCATCGACACGGCCGGCATCAGAGAGACAACCGATAAGGTTGAGATTATGGGTATAAAACGCACCATGGAAAAGATCAGGCAGGCCCGGATCATTCTTTTGATGGCCGAGGCTACTGACACCCCGGAGCATATAGATCACCTTGTTTTTGAACTGCGTAAAAAAAAGGAATTCGAAGGTAAAAAACTGATACTCATTCTCAACAAGATTGATCTTAGCAGAAAAGAGAATATGACAGAAGCATCCGGGAAAATAGTCTTTCCCTCCCTCAACAAAGATGACAGTGTACTCGAAATATCTGCCAAAACACAACATGGTCTTGAAGATCTGAAGGAAATGCTTGTTTCGACCGTGCAGGAAGGCAGGCCAGGAGAAAATGACCTTGTGGTGACGAACCTGCGACACTATGAGGCCCTTAAAAACGCCCACGAAGCAGTAATACGAGCATCAGAGGGTCTCGAAAACATGCTGCCCGGAGACCTACTTGCAATGGACATAAGAGAGGTGCTGCACTATCTGGGCGAGATAACCGGCGAGATCACCACAGATGAAATTCTTGGGAATATATTTAAAAACTTCTGCATCGGAAAATAAAACGCCGTCAGGTTACTACATTCCAAAGCTTAAGATAAAATACCGGAATTGGCTTTTTTCTAATTCACGTATGCTCTTTCTGCCCACTCTTCCCACATAGCTGACATTTTTTCGACCCTTTCGGGGAATTGTCCGGCAAGGTTGTTCAGTTCGGTACGGTCGTCAGCAAGGTTATACAACTCCCATTCGCCTCCTTCCGATACAATCTTCCAGTCGCCCGACTGCACGGCTCTGAAGCCGAGGTGTTCCCAGAAAAGTGTCTCATGCTCCGGCTGGCTTCTGCCTTCAAGCAGGGGCAGAAAGCTTATCCCTTCAAGGGGTGTAAGAATGTTACCGTTCAGTTTTTCAGGATATTCAGTCCCCGACGCCTCAATGAATGTTGGCATAAGGTCAATAATATGCGACACATGATGAACAAGCTGTCCCGGCTCAACAACACGCGGCCAGTGTACAATAAAAGGGGTTGCTATCCCTCCCTCATGCATCCACCTCTTATATCTCCTGTAGGGAGTATTCCCTGCATTTGCCCAGGCCCTGCCATATGATGCATAAGTATCCGGTCCGCCCGGAAAAATATCCGGAGTTGTCCCGCCGCGTTCAAAATATCCGTGGCGGGTTTCTGTACCCTGTATTACTTCGTGGCTTGCGCCGTTATCTGAAAGAAATATTATAAGAGTGTTTTCAAGCAGGTCATTTTGTTCGAGTGCCCTGACCACCTTGCCTATACCCAGATCCATGCTGTAAACCTGCGCAGCATAGACAGCCATGCGGTGGGCCTCCCAATCCTTGTTGGGAGCATCTTCCCAGGCCTGAACACCTTCGTCACGGGGACTGAGCGGCCAGTTTTCATCTACCAGGCCCATCTTCTTCATTCTCGCATAACGCTCTTCGCGAAGTCTGTCCCATCCACCATCATACTTTCCCCCGAACTTATCAATATGCTCCTGTCTTGCATGTAATGGCCAGTGTGGTGATACATGAGGTATGTACAGGAGGAAAGGCCGTTCCCTGTCCGCTTCTTCAATAAAGAGGGCGGCATGCTCACTTATGGCATCAGTATAATAAAAGTCCTCACATGGTTCGATAAAATCATTTCCTTTCATGAGACTTACAGGCTCAAAAAAGCTGCCGGCGCCCGAAATAGTACCGAAAAACCTGTCAAAACCTCTCTGCAACGGCCAGGAGGGAGGATGAAGGGTGGGTTCAGGATTATGGTAATTATAATGAGTTACATGCCACTTACCGCTGATAAAGGTCTGGTACCCCCCCTCACGCAGTATTTCAGCAAAGGTGGCACACGATTCATTCAACCTTCCCATGTAGCCGGGCCTTTCATCATCCGGCGCAACCCCGCCCCCTGCTCCTGCCTGGTGTGCATAAAGGCCTGTCAGCAATGCAGCACGGGTCGGAACACACCTTCCTCCGTTATAAAACCTTGTAAATCGCATACCGCTTTCAGCAAGGCGATCAATATTAGGGGTGGGAATCTCACCACCATAGCATCCTAAATCACTGTAACCCAAATCATCGGCCATTATCAGCACGATATTGGGCCTGTGCGGGTCTTTTTCAGCTTCAGTGGCACATCCTCCTGCCATAACTGATGACAGCCCTATGACCGTCAGGCCGGGGATTAACCTTTTGGCCTGATTCAGATTCATCAGGATATTAAAATTGTTTCCAATTAATTGCTGGCTCATTCCGGGAATAGTTTTATGATTTTTAAAAATAGTAATATTTCAGGCATTTCTGTACTATCTCTTAGATTTTCACAATCTATTCGCGATTATTCCTGGCTGATAAATTAGCTGATAGAGGAAGCCGGTAGTTATTTACTGTGATGCACAGCAAAATCTTCCCACTCTTCAAACTGCTCCTCTTTCATCACTCTGGGCACCTTGGTCTGCCCGCCCTTTTTCTTCATGGCTTCGGTCCAGTCATAAAACAGTTGTGCTGAAACCAGGCTTACCGCAACATCTTTAAGGGCTTTGCTCCGGGCGACTTTGTAATTCTTGTTCTCCCCCTTAAGTATCTCATCAAGGCGAAGGGCAATCTCTTTCTCGTCAGCACCGGGTTTTTCCATGCAGCCAAGATACCATCTGTGAATATAATCTTCTCCTTTTCTGACAGCGCTTACCGTATATTCAGGTATATCGGCGCCATACTCCTTCTCCAGCTGTTTCATGGCCTTGATCATCTGGAATTCTGATAGTTGAGAACCCACAACATTAAGGTAGTATTTGGTACGGCCTGTTATCTTTATCTCCGCCCTCTCCTTATCGGTAAAAACGATCGTATCGCCTATCATGTAACGCCAGGCACCGGCTACCGTGCTGATAATTAGGATGTAGTCGACATCTTCCTCTACCTCTTCCAGCTTAAGAGCTTTCGCCCCTTCTGCAACAGAGCCGTCTTCGTTGATATTCTCAGGCTTAAGCGGCACAAATTCAAAATAGACACCGTTATCTGTAAGCAGGGTCATTGCAGATGTTTCTTTGCGGAGCTGTGTGGCAAGGTATCCTTCTGAAGCCAGGTAGGTATCAAGTACTATTAAATCTTTGCCGAAAATACGGTCAAAGCTTTTCCTGTAGGGTTCATAGCTTACTCCCCCCGAAGTGTATACCTGGAGGTTAGGCCATATATCATGAATATTGCCGGCTTTATTATACTCAATAACTTTTTTGAGCATCAGCTCTATCCATGAGGGTATGCCCGATAACCCACCTATATCCCATTCCGGGGCTTTTTTCGCTATCTGCAGCACTCTCTCGTCCCAGTCCTCTATGGCCGATATCTCGGGGCCCGGCCTGTAAAACAGCCGGTTGAACCAGAAAGGTACGTTATATGCCGATATCCCGCTTATTTCACCCTCAAGATGGTCTCCAACCTTTTTCAACCGTGTGCTGCTGCCGAGCATAAGCACCTCCTTTTCATAAAAAGCAGAGGGCATATCAAATTCGGCAAGGCTCAGTAACTGCTTGATGCCAGCATTTCTTATCGATTCGAGCATATCATCGGTTACGGGAATGGTCTTGGATTTACTTGTGGTCCCGCTGCTGAGTGCAAAATATCCCGGCCTTCCGGGCCAGGTAATATGATGGCTCCCCTCATAAAGATCCTTCCACCAGTCCATGTACATCCTGTCGTAGTCGTAATAAGGTATCCGTGCAGCAAATTCACTGCGGATATCTTTTGCCTCAAGTATTTGGCCGAACCGGTACTTCCTGCCGAAAGAGGTATCCTCGGCCTTTTCAAGCAGTTCTGCAAGGACCTTTTTCTGTGCCGATGCAGGGTCTGGATCGTCAATGATCTGGTGGGATATCTCAACTGCCCTTTTTATTATTTCACCGATAATTGCCATAGAGTATTCTATTATTGATACAAAAAACTTATTAATATAACGTAAAATTGCGAAATTATATGCGGTTGGTAAAGCATTGCAGCAATTATTTCTTTATCAGGCTGCAAAAAAGGAAAAATGGCAAATTACAAGCAAAGTATTAACAGAACAGGTTGCCGTTCACTTCTTTTCAGCAACCCGCATAAGCGTTCTGATGGTCTGGTCCCTTGCCCGGGCCTCACTCCTTCTGCCGGCATCATCAAGCCGGTTGTACCGGCGGTCGATCCTGTTTATGATCCGTTCTATATCCCTGGCTGTAAGTCCGGGTGACATATGCAATATGAGTGCATCCCGGTACATCTGGTTGCCGTATAG
>SLKJ01000120.1 GCA_007134675.1 Bacteroidales bacterium | reverse complement strand
GGTTTCCGAGGTCGTGCTTACCGGAAGGGCCTCATATGTCACTTACCTTCCGGGGAAAGATGATGAATATGAAGCGGCAAGGGCCATGGAGCTGGCTGGCATATCAGCGCTGAAAAATAGGATCTATTCGGAATTGTCGGGCGGCGAGCAGCAACTGGTAATGATTGCCCGTATTCTGGCGCAAAATCCCGATATTCTTTTAATGGATGAACCAATCAGCCACCTTGACTACAATAACCAGATCCATATCCTGAAAATGATAAGGCAGCTTGTTGAAAAAGGGGTATCTGTCGTGGCAGTGCTGCACGACCCTAATATGGCACTGCTCTCAGGAGATGAATTCATTTATATCCACAACAAAAAGGCACATCAGGTAAAGCGTGAAAATGCGCTGGAACATGCTCTGGTAAACCGGGTATTTCATGATGATGTACAAACCGTCCAACATAAAGGCAGACAAATCCTCATCCCAAACCTGCCCTGAACCATTATAAGTTTTTCAATTAAGAGGTCCCTGGACACAATAAAAGAAGTGAATTATTTCTTTTATTTATAAGCTTATATATTATTACATTAGCATACCTGTTCCAGTCCATATTACCAGTAATCTGTAAAACTCATATTGATGAAAACAATTAAAGATATCCTTTTAACAGGCATATTATTGGTGATGGTAAGCATCCCAATAAGATCACAACCGGGCTTTGATGATTATCACAGGAGAAATGAATTCCTGATGGCATCACCCGGCGCAATGAAAACGGGACTTTATGGCTATGACAACCCAGCCTTGTTGACCTATCTGAAAAACCCTGATTTAATGTTTTCATGGTCAGGTGAACAAAGTGACCTGAGCAGGCGGGGACTTTTCTTTGGGATACCCTCTTTTGGAGGTATACCCCCGATAGGTTTTTCTATTATAAATCACAGGTCTGGGTTTAACAGATTATCCCATTTACAAATTTCGACTGCTTTTGGGACCGAAACCTTCGGTGCCGGGGCAAGCTTCAATTTTGCTATACTGGATACCGAATATTTTGACCGTAATAACACCATATCTTTAGGAACTCTCTACCGCCCTAACCGCTATTTTTCTTTGAGTCTTTCAGGAACAACAACCAGCGGGGTTGAGCACTACGAAGGGGTTATTGATCTTGCAGTGCGGCCCCTTGGAAATGACAGGCTGACTGTTTTCAGCGATTATGCTCTTCGAAACAATAATAACTTCCGCGATGGTAACTGGAGCGCGGGTGCAGTGTTCGAGTTACTGCCCGGTGCACATATAACCGGCAGGTATTTCAAAAATAACACTATTACTTTCGGGGTCGGATTCAGTTTCGGTAATATGGGTATTTCAACTCAGGGCGGCTTCAGCAATAGATTAAGCTATAATTATAACACCTATTCCATCAGAGCCGGTTCTTACGAGAGAAACCTGTTCGATGAATTGTTCCGTAACCCTAAAAATTATGCCAATATTGAATTGCAGAAATCTATGCGTTACCAGAAATATCAGCATTTTGACGATGCAAATTCGCTGATTGAAAAATTGAGCCTTATCGACAAACTTGTCAAAAATCCCCGCATCAGGGGGGTAGTAATAAATGCCTCAGGGATGACAATTAACCACAGCATGTTATGGGAGCTTAGAGAGCAGCTGAAGAAATTCCGCGAAAACGGTAAAAAGGTTGTCATCTATTTTGATAATGCCGGCATGAACACCTATCATTTTGCTTCAGTAGCCGATCTGATTATCATGCACCCCCTCGGAGCTTTGAATCTTCCGGGCTATATTGCCGGAAACATTTACATGGGCAACACGCTTGATAAATTAGGCGTCGGTGTTAAGGAGTTCAGGCTACACGAATATAAATCCGGTTTTGAATCATTTGCCACAGATAAAATGAGTGATGAAGATCGTAAACAACGGCAACAGCTTGTCAACAACCTTTATGATTTTGTTAAAGAAGACATTATGTCGGGGCGGGGGTTTACTGACGAAAAGTATGAAAAGCTGGTAAACGAGATTTTTTATTTTTCGGCAGACAAAGCGCTTGAGCTGGGACTGGTGGATAGCCTGGGACGTTGGGACGATATAAATAATATAATTAACATAGCTGAGGGTGAGGAAAAAACAATCCTGGATAATACCCAGAGAGATCGCATTTTACAGCGCACTGACCATAGCTGGGGGCGAAAGCCCGGGATAGCCGTAATTTATGCAGTGGGGTATTTTGACATGGAAACCGGCCTTAAAGCAAGAGCGCTGGCAAAAGATATAGGTCAGGCGCGCGAAAATAATAATGTAGACGCCATTGTTCTTCGCATCGAATCACCAGGCGGCTCTTTGATGGCAATGGACATTTTGGCAGAAGAGCTACGAAAGACCAGGAGCAAAAAGCCGGTTATCATCTCACACGGTTCGGTTGCTGCCTCAGCCGGATACTGGCTCTCCCTGTACAGCGACAAGATAGTATCTGCTCCAAATACAATAACCGGGTCCATCGGTGTAGTTTCAGGATGGCTTTACGATGACGGTATAAAGGAGAAACTGGGATTAAGCACCGACTATGTAAAAAGAGGTGAATTTGCTGACATGGGGTACAGCATGCCCATCCCGCTCCTGAACATGCCACTTCTTGACCGGACCTTTACGCAGGAGGAGGAAGAGATCATAGAAACCATGTTAACCAACTCGTATGAAAAATTCGTACATGAATTTGCCAGAACGCGAGGTAAAGAGTATGATGAGGCTGAAAAAAATTCAAGGGGCAGAGTCTGGTCAGGTAAAGATGCTCTCGAAGCAGGACTTGTCGATACTCTCGGAGGGTTGAAAACGGCTATGACAATAGCCATGAGAAAAGCCGGGTTTGATATTGAAGAGGGTTATAACCTGATCGAATATCCGGTACCCCAATGGTTTAACCTCAGTGGCCTTGTCAACTTTTTAGTCTCCCGTATGCCTGACATCGAAAGGCTGGGTGTAGAAAGTGATCCGGCCGGGCAATACCTCCAATTCCTTAAAAAACACATTGGTGAGCCCTTGCCTTTACTTCCGCTGGAATACCTGGATAATAGCTATTTTGATCTTCAGCAACCATTTCCACGCCGGTAGTAGCTAAAATTTCTTCTGTTTTAAGTAGACCGTTGTGTCAACATAATTGTTAAATCTTAATCATAGTAGATTTTGTTTTTATCATTTGCCCTAACAAACTGTTGTGAAGTCCACAATAGTTTGATGTAGGAAGGCAATGCATTGTAAGCTGCACCAGGCCAAACATCGCCGTAGACTTGGTTATCTATAAACTGATCTATATAACGATATACCGGGCCAGGCCCCTCATTTTTCATTTTCCATTTGATATTGGTGTAGAAAATATCATTGTTTGATGACTGAAGCGAAACAAGAAATGTTTCACGCATAGGAGAGTCAGGCGCCAGGAGTTCTGCCACCCGTTTGTAATCTTCCAGCTTTCTCCTGAGCCAGTCATAGTAACGATTTTCCATCTCCTGACCCTGGCTTTTGGCAAACTGATTGGTTGACCCCAGTAGGGAATCGATCTGTTTTCTCCAAGATTCAGCCCCTTTTAGCCAATACCACATAACAAACTCAGCTCCTTTTTCAATGTCCCACTCAACAACCTCATCTGCATCGGTATTATATTCACCCAAAATGACAAGGCCTGCTATTTTTAACCAGTCGTTTCCAGCAGAACCTGGTTTGGTCCAGCTCTCCTCGGGTGGTATACGATAATTTGCAAGTCCCCCGATGTTCTCAAATGCTTCATGGTCGAGATAAGTCCCTTCCATGAAAGATACATAGAATCTGTCGATAGTAGCATGCAAATTCGTTAACCCAGATACATCCCCCATGGTCTTCAGGTCAAATCTGCGCATCCAGTAAGCATTCATGAGATCGTTGAATTCAGATATCGATAGACCCAAAACATCGTTCTTTGGTACATTCAAAGCAGTAAAAAAATTATCATCGAGTTCCATCAAACTGAGATAAAAAGGAGGAAATGTGTCCATCTCTTCCGGCCATGCCAAAGCTGATGCTCCGGGCGGTACAAAATGCCCTTCCGCCGCCAGGAGAGTAGGATCAGGGTTGTAATCAGTTGTACGATGGCCATGTATACCTCCGGTTAACGTTTGGCCCAGTGCATTCCAGAATGCAGCCTTCTCAGGCGAGAAGCCGGTCCCTGCTGGCGCAGAAGATGACCCGATAGTCCCTGAAGGAGGTGTCCCGGGTTGCCCCGGGACTTGTGTTAAATTGCCGGGATTCCCGGGAGAATGAGAGTCTAATTGTGATCCCTGGCTTACAAGGCTTTGGCTGCCCTGCCCAAATAATCCAGGTATATTGGAGCTTTTGCCGATTTTTTTTCCCCAATTTGCCATCAGACCGGCGTTTGTGGCGCTACTGTTGCCGAGATTTACCGGTTTACTTCCGGGTAATCCTCCCTGGATTGCCTGCATTCCACTTTTAACCATTAACTCGGCAAATTGCCTGTTCATATCAATAACTTTTCCGAGAATTTCCTTAGTAAAGCCCAATCCGTTCTTCAGGTTCTGTGAAGCTTGCTCTCCGGAGGCGGTAGCCCCCTGAACAGCTTCTTCAAGAGAACTCTGGGCAAGCTGAGCTGTTTGCGCAATCCCGCTCATGTCTCTGAACATTTGAGTTGATAACGCATTTAAAACTGAAGACATTCCCTGAGGAGCAGGCATAGCAGCTGGTGTAACATACTGGGCCAGCGGGGTATCAAGGCCGCCCGGACGTACATCAGCAGATGTGGCCCTTGATCCGCTTTGGATCGGAGCAATCTCAGGTGCAACTATGGGTATTGGAGATTCCTGCCAATTCCAGAACCGGGTAATGTCAAGTTTTTCAGCGGCATTGGCTCTCCCTTGAACTGCCTCAGCAAATACTCCACCGGTAGCAACAGGCACAAGAGAATTTTCTGCTACAAAACCGGTTTCATTTCTTTTGGGACCTGCTTTTTTTGTTATCTCTTCATGAAGAAGGAAAACCAGTGAGTTACCTGTGATGGCAACAGGCTCCTGGTCGACAAGGTTTATCAGGCGCTTACCATTATATGAATAGTGATTCAGAATCTGGCGTACAAGTGGATTACTCTTCTTTTTCAGTATCCTCCCTGTGTAATAACTGGAGTTGTCATTTAGATGACTTACCAGATCGGCCATAGCCAGGGATCTGTCCATATTGATAACCGGAATCTCAATTTTATTTCCGGTTACGTTTTCGGGTCTGATCCAAATAAGGGGAGAATAATGGATGGTATCTCCCCTGACATGATCCCATGCATAAGTTCTGTCTTCCTGTATCTTTATGGTGATATTCCATATCCTCTGAGGGGGACTTTGATGCTCATACTCCTGGTTTAAAAATTTAGCAAAATTCCAGAGGTCGGGATCTTTCTCAGTTATCTCATATGTAATCCCGGCTATGTTATCAAGTTTCAGATGATCATCGTCAAGGTTACCCAAATCAACCTCTCCTCCGAAAATTGGGACTTCAATCCTTTGCTGACTGCCATCCCTGTAATGGAATATCAATTCTCTTTTGGAAATTGCATCCTGAACGGGTACGTGCGAACCCGAACCCGGTATTGAGGGTACACTGATATAGGTTATCATGAAATGTCTCGGCAATCTCCATGCATTAACCGGATCGTTGGATACATGAGCATTCAGTAAGGCCCTGGCTTGTCGCAGACGATTTGTCTGTTGTGTTATAAAGGATTTCCATATTTGTAGCGTATGCTCAAATATTTCAGAGTTTTGGGCCATTAAGCTGTAGGTAGGTGATTCCAGAACAATTATATTCTCACCTGCAATTAATGTGTATGCGGCATCCGGATTTAAAGCTGCTCTGAGAATATCTTTACGGAACATCCTTATCAAATCAACATTCCACTCTTTAATTGGTAAAAAGGGGATATAAAGGCAGGGCTGTTTTTTTACAAGGGTAGTACGTACATTGTAAATCTGCACAACCTCAAAATATTGTATTGTAAGGGCATACATATGATTGTAATTGGTTACAACCCTTGTGCTGATCTTTTCATTTTCCTGCTGGGAAACTTCCTGAACTATAGATGCATGTTTATTTCGGGAGGTGCTTGAATGCTGATGTGTGCGGTCATCTATATTTTGAGCCATTTCTGCTTCCACATTCCGGCTGCCGCTGGAAGAGGTGGTTGTTACTGTCTCAACATCAGTTTCAGATGTATTACTCTGGGAAGAACCAAAATCAGCCGATTGAAGAAAAGAACCGACGCCTCCCGCGGTTCCACCGATCAACCCGCCGGCACCTGCACCTACTAATCCACCTGCTACCCCACCTACTACAAAACCAGGAACAGATCCAACTCCCCAGCCACCTAATGTTCCAGCAATTGCACCAATACCGGCACCGGCCGCACCTCCGCCAACTGCACCAGCTCCGGCACCAGCAACCACACCCTGCGTAACAGCACCAAAAACTTCGTCTCCGTTAAGAAGACCGTATGTAGAATAAGCATTATTTGAAACGGTAGAGTTTGAATTCATCTTTGAGAATCCACCCTGTGCCTCTCTTGCAACAGCCCTTGTGACCTCACTGATTGACCGGGTCTGCATTATGGTATTAGCCAGCGATTCTAATTGCGATATATTTTCTGTTGTGCGTACCCCCTGCCGCCTGGTCCAGTCAATTATAGCAATCCGGGTCGATTCGCCCGGTGCCAGTGCAAGCGAATGAAGCAGGTTCCCCAAGGTAAGCGCAACCGGGGTCCATGACTGTTCATAACGCAATATCGCGCCAGTTCTGGGCATTTCAGGTGCCCCAAGCAACAAATGCTTCTCCATTTCAACAGCGCTGAGAAGTTCCTCCCTTCCTTTTAACCCATCTTCATCAATAACATAAACCGCATAAAAGCATTTTTCTGAAGCGTGATCATTAAACTTTGGTACAAGCTCCTGTGGAACACCCTCATCAACAAATAAATTAGCTGGTTTATCCGATATCCCTGCGATATCTCTTGCGGCGAGAAATGGCGGCCAGAATGCAAAATCACCTATTGAATTCATTGAAAGATGTGTTTCAATAGTGTTTGCAATTTGCGCACTAATGCCCTTGAGGCTGCTGATTGGTTGATCTTTCCAAACGATTCCGGAAACATTCGTCGATAAATCGCTATTAATAACATCAGCGGGTACAAGACCGGATTGACCGCCAAAAAAAGCTGATTCGGATAAGACTGTAAGTTTCCTCGCGCTGTTAAAAAATCTTGAATGTGCCAGTTCAAAAACATTGTTAATATCAAGCGACTTGAGCACATTTGCTGCCTGTGAAGTTATTCCGTTAATAACAGTTATCGGGGAACGTAAGATTGTGTCGGTTGGCAAATCGCGAAATTCACTTTTAAGATGAACAGAATGATCCGTTTTTTTCATGATCTTTGGATAATAAGTTGGTTTATTTTTATTTAGTCTTATTCTAATGTGCAAGTTATTTCAGGATTTTTTCAATTGCAACAGATTTTAGAAAAATTGCTGCAAAATTAGTTTTCGTGAAAACTGTCTGCTGATAAAGCTCAATTACTACTCTTTGGGAGAACCTGTCTAAATAACCGGACAGAAAAGCATTTCCGGCAGGGAGTAAAAATGACAGGCCGGGGTCAATTCCTGACAAATTTCTCTGAGCGGGCCTGTGTGATCCTTAATGATTCCAGCAGCTGGATCATACCATGGAATTTTCATAATATGAATTGCACAATTTATCAATCCCAGCTGCGTTCTTTGTTTTTTAAAATATAAAAAACCGTAAAGATTTTACTAACCTATTTTTATCTGATATGAAAAAATTATTTTTTGTAGCAATCCTTTTTTCAGCAATTTTTATGACATCCTCATCACAGGAAAACAGAATGTGGCTCGGCGGAACGCTTAGTTTATCAGGTCAGGATAACGGACAGAGGCAATCCACTTCCACTATCTTTCCGGAATTCGGCTACTATAACAGTGGTAGTGCCTGGGCTATAGGGATAAGTGCGGGTTTAACCACTCAAAGAACGGTAGTACAGGGCGATACCCGAAGGTTCAACACAACCACAATCGCACCATTTGCCCGCTACAACATTGTAGATACAGAAGGTTTCCGCTTCTTCGGCCAGGCTGAACTGCCACTTCAGTTTTTTGGCGGCAGGCACTTTGACGGCAGCTCAATGGACAGCGAGAATGCTATTGGATTCAGGGTTCGTCCGGGACTTACATATACCCTGAGCGAAAATTGGGGCTTCAATATGCTGATGCCTTCTGTATTTAACTTTGTTCAGCACAGCGACAACGGTTCAGCATACAGCTTTGGCATAAACGATGGATATACCATTCAGGCTTATCTGTTGAGAACTTCGATAGGCTTTATATACTATATTCGTTAAAGAGGAGGTATTATAAAATAATTATCCCGGAGATTGTAAAGAATATTGACCATATTTGTATCTGAGGTTATGAATTTCTGAAGTTAATATATTTTATCATGCCTAATCCGGGTTTTACCATAATCAGCAGAACAAGCCGGAAATTATTGCAAGACTTATTATTCTTTTCATTTTTCACATTATTATTAGTTCCAGGTACAGAAAACTGTTTTGCCCAGGATCACAAGAATGATTGGTTCTACAATCCCTTTAACCAGTATAGTGCCCATCACAGGCCTATCGGCACAGGGGCAATATATGCAGATGAGGATCATCCCGCCGTTCAGGACTGGCTTAAGCGCAGCCAGATAAACCTGAACCTGGGCACTACTCCCTGGGGACTGTTTTTTGTTGCGTCCGATGAGGATGGGACGGTTAAGACTGTCACAATACGTGAATGTTCGCCAATTAATCCCGGCCTGTTTCCGGTGGATGTGAGGTTCCCCTATAACGCCGATGACATCATGCCGCATTTTCCGTGCGACAGGGATGGTTCTGCTGCAGTGTATGACAGGATTGCAGGAACATATCATGAATTTTTCAGATTTGGGTGGTATGATGGAAATCCAAAAGCCGCCATCCACAGGTCCACCAGACTCGACGATCTGGGTCATGGAACGAGACTTGCGGAGCGCATAGGAACAAGCGCTTCAGGTGTTGCTCTTGCCTTCGGATTATTGAGGGGATGGGAGGTCAGAAAGGAAGGCCACCCTATTGGCCATGCTCTTCACATGGCTATCCCACGTACAGCTGATAGTGCAGATAATATGTTGGGCAGGGAAGTCTGGTGGCCCTCAACAAGCATGGATGGATCCGCTTATACCAATCCATCCCACAATACCGGCAACATTCCCTATGGGAGCCTCTGGGCCATTCCTCCTGTATCGAAGGGTGGACCAGACCTTGATACACTGGGGCTTACGGAAAAAGGGAAACGTCTTGCCGAGGCAATAAGGGATTACGGTATATACGTGGTGGATGGTGGAGCAGCGCCCTCGATCCGGTGTGACCAGGATTTTTCTCAGGAATTAAGAAATGAAATGGTGATGGAAACCAGAAAATTTTATCAATACCTGCGTATGGTAAAAAATTCCGTGCCGGATGAAGGGAAGGTGGTATTCAATGTCGGTGATCTTGCCTGGAGTCCTTCAGGCCCCATAAAACAAATCATTCAGGGTGAATTTCCTGCTGGAGGGGGAACACCACTGGCTCCGAATACCGCGATTGATGCGGTCACATCTGTTGAAGAGAGAATAGCCCCGGCTAATAAGCCCAGGATTTTCCCAAATCCTACAAAAGGTAATATGACAATTCATCTTGGAGAACAACCTTGTACTGAAAGCTCAATAGTTGTAATTAATCCTATGGGCCAGATAATTGTTCAGGCCGGACAGATCACAAAACCTTCTGTAACCATAGAATTGCCGGACGGAAATGCTATATATTTTGTAAGGATCACATCCGGCACAATGCAAAAAACTATTAAAATTGTCAAACTTTAATTCTATCAGGATATGCTCTGCTGACTGGTAAGTATTACTGGCGGATGCCCCCAGCATTATGTATGAGTCCGCGAGCGGTCCACCCGATGGTTTCCCTTACGGGGAAAAAACCACAACCGAGAGCCTTGCGGATTTTCTCATTGCTGAAACGGCTGATGCTCCTTCCGCTGCGGGCCGTTTCTCTTGTCAGCAAAGGTTTGCTGAAGGTAAGCCTGCTGCGCAGCCACTCAAGCCTCCACCCTGCCTCTACCAGCTGTCTGGATGCATATTTTGAGGGACGCGGTTTTTCGAGGGCATCGGCAATCATATTGAAAAGGTCGCGGTAATATATATTTTCTGAATTGATTATAAATCTCTCGCCACTGATATCCGATTCCATAAGCCCGATCATGCAGCGGCACACATCCCTCACGTCAACAAAACCTGTCATCCCGCCGGTATAGTATTTCAACCCCTTCTGAATGCGGGTGAAAAAGGCGGCACTGCCCCTCTTCCAGTTGCCGGGTCCGAGGATTACCGAAGGATTGACTATAACGGCATTCAAACCCTCTTCAATGCCCCTCCAGACCTCCATCTCAGAATGAAACTTGCTTATGGAGTAGGCATGCCTCCTTTTTGAGGGTTTCCAGAAATCCTCCTCTGAAGCCGGCTCTCCATCGTAACGGTTTCCTATTGCAGATACGGAGCTCACATGACACAGCTTCTCTAGATTATTATCAAGGCAGAGGTTCACTATGTTGGCGGTACTTTCAATATTGTCTTTTATAACCTTGTTCCTCTCCGAAGGGTCGAAGGAGACGATAGCGACACAGTGGTAAACCCTGCTGATCCCTTCCAAAGCCTCACTGAGAGCCGGATGATCAAGAATATCTGCCGGAAACCAGTCGATGCGGCTGAAAAGTTCATCCGGATTGCTACCATTTAGTCCCTCGCCCTCTTCGCTTTTTCCGGATTCAGCGTTCATTTCCCCGGAAGGGAGATCATCCCCTGTAAGATTCCTGCCACCTGATTTATTTGATCCGTGACCTGTCGTATTGTAATAGTCGAATACCTGACGTACCTGTTCCAGATCGGAGCCTGGACGATGAATGGCCCTTACCTTTTCTCCTTTCTGAAGCAGGTGCCACAGCAGATGCGACCCAACTAGTCCTGTTCCTCCGGTTACCAGTATCATAATAATGTAAATGTAACAAAACCGGTTAAATTTTGATTTGTCACCGGTAGTGAATTCTGCAAAAATGCCCATGCTGGTCTGAAAACCTGATCATCCATAAGTGGAAATCCTTTCCAGGTCATCCGGTTTGAGCAGCTCTATTTCCCGGCCATTGATCCTGATAAGCTTCTCCCTGCGAAACTCAGAAAGTGTGCGGATCACATTTTCAGTCGTCATGCCAATATTTTCAGCAACCTCCCTTCGGGAGACCGGCATATCAAAAACCAGGTCCTTATATATATCCCTGCTGAATTTGAGAAGTATATAAGCTACCTTGCCATGGGTATTCCTTTTGCGTATTTCGAGCGATTCCAGTATTATTTTATTCGACACCGCTCCCAGTCTCTCCATGAGATTCATGCTGAAATTTCCGTTTTTCATGGCGATCTCTTTCATGTGCCTGATGTCTATGCAGCAGAGAACTGAATCTTCAAGAGCAGAAACCGAATATGTATAGCGGGTTTCAGAAAAGATTCCCAGCAGGCTTACAAAGTCAAAGGGGCATGCTATGGTGATGATCTGATCCTTCCCGCTGGCATCGGTCCTGTAAAGCTTAACCAGTCCGCTCTTCAGATAGGAAAAATATTTTATTTCCTCCCCTTCACTGATAATAATGCTTCCGCGGGAAAAGGGCAACTCAATCTTCCTGTCGCAAAAAACCGTCAACTCCTCTTCATTGAAATTATTGAAAAACGCTGTTCTTAGCTCACACTGGTTGCAATCGCATCTGGTTGCCATACCTATGATATATATCACAAAATGATAATTATCATAACACTGTTTTGTTATTCACTTAACAGTTCATGATAATTTTGGGTTCATAAAAGGTGACACAAAAAGATAAGTAAAAATAGCAAAATTGAATTTATAATGAAGAGACTGTTAATATTGGGAGGTGGCACAGCCGGCACTATTATGGCCAACAAGCTGTATAAAGCCCTTGACAATGAAGAATGGGAGATCATGCTGGTGGACAGGGAAAGAACACATTATTACCAGCCAGGTTTTCTTTTTATCCCTTTTGGATTATATAAAAGGGAAGATGTGATAAAACCAAAAGCCAACTTTTTCCCCGAAGGGGTGAATGTTATCTATTCGGATATCAATCTGATCGAAGCGGATAAAAATCAGGTTGTTCTTGAAAATGACCGTGTTATAGAATATGATTACCTGGTAATTGCTACAGGTACCCACATGAGGCCGGATGAGACTCCGGGACTTACGGAAAAAAACTGGTATAAAAATATTTTTGATTTCTACACCATCGAGGGTGC
>SLKJ01000153.1 GCA_007134675.1 Bacteroidales bacterium | reverse complement strand
TTGTATTGTTGAGATGAATGGTTCATCTGTTTGTGCTATCCACATTGAATTTATATCCGGATCGTGTGGAGACCTGTCAAAAACATAGTCCCCTGACTGGTATTCAGCGCCGCTGGTCCATACACCCCTGTTAGTGAGGCCTGTACCTGGTTCGCCCTGTGGACCTTCGGGTCCTGGAGGACCTTCCGGGCCGGTTTCACCCTGTGGACCTTCGGGTCCTGGAGGACCTTCCGGGCCGGTTTCACCCTGTGGACCTGCTGGCCCGGCTTCACCGGCAGGCCCCTCGGTACCTGAGGCTGCATACAGTGCATATGGAACTGACAGCAGGCGGGAACTCCCCATAGATCTGTAACCCTGCCCGTCATTGAGGTTGAGTTCAACATGAAGGTGGACCGGGGAGCTACCCCAGTCGATTGTATTAAAATTTCCGTTAATGACGGTTCCCTGGCCTACTGCCAGGTTTACCAGTCCGAACTGGTTGGATGTTGTGCTGTGCCTCTCAGAATAAAGAACATTGCCGGTAAACTGGCTGTCAATCAGGCTAAGCCTTATAATGATGTCTTTACCGGCAATTATGTCGCCGTCATTGTCTCTTACCACGGCCTGGTAATTAAAGGCCTGAGGTGATTGTCCGTATGCCTGCAGCAAAATACAGGCAAAAAGGATGCTGATCAGGAAGGTCAGTCGGTGGTTCATAATGTATGGGTTTTATGGTTGCTAAAGGTTATTTATTGTCGCATATTTTGAGGATCAATTAATTAAGAAACAAGTTAGGTAAATATGTTTAATGATGCAACTAATGTGTTAGAAAAACCATAAATTATTATGATAGGATAGTTTGATTTGGTAATTTGCTTTCAGCAGGCAGACAGCGCCCTGTTGATCAGACAAGGCTGCAATGTGATTATGCCAGAATACCATGTATTATGAATATAGCATTCTGCCAATAATAAGGCATGGCATTGATCAATAGCTGAATATCAGGAGGTCTTTTTCTCCTGCTCGTCGAGTGACCTCTCAATTCCCGTTTCCAGTCCCCAAAGCTCGGCAAGTCCCTTGAGTCTGCCAATAAGGGGGTATCCCGGATTTGAATCGCGGTTGTAGTCGTCAAGCATCCTGATGCCGTGATCGGGCCTTACCGGCATACGTGTATCTTTTCTCCCTTCGCGTACGCGGCGTCGCTGTTCCTGGAGAAGCAGCTTCATAACCCTGTACATGTCTACGCACCCCTCAATATGACCTGATTCATGAAAGCTGCCTCCGGAAAGTATTATGTTATTGCGCAGATGCAGAAAGTTGATCCTGTGGCCAACCGAACCGATTATCTCTTCCATGGAGTTGCAGGATCCGGCAGAAAGCGATCCTGTGCAGAATGCGATGCCGTTTGATTGTGAATCGTACTGTCTGGCGATCCATTCAAGGTCCTCTTTTGTGCTGACAATGCGTGGCAATCCGAGCACCGGGAACGGCGGGTCGTCAGGATGGATGCAGAGGTTTATCCCGTACTCTTCGGCTACCGGTACCACACTCTTGAGGAACCGGGAAAGGTTTTCCCTGAGTTTTTCCCTGTCTGTTCCATCATATTCTGCAAGAAGCTCTTTGAATTTACCGATATAGTCCTTTTCGCTGCCATCTACCGATCCGTCAATAAATCCCTGGCTTACGACTATAATATCCTTTGCAAGGTTCACGGCCTCTTCTTCAGTCATCCTGCTGTATGTTTCTTCTGCCTTTTTGACAACTTCAGGGGAGTAATCTTCGGAGGCACCCGGGCGATCCAGTATAAACATGTCAAATGCTGCAAATGTGGGCAGATCGAACAGCATAACCTCACCTCCTGAAGAGAGTCTGTATCTTAATGATGTACGTACCCAGTCAATTACAGGCATGAAATTGTACACTACGGTATCAATGCTGCATTTTCCCAGGTTCCTGAGTGATTCCCGGTAGTTGGCAATCAACCTGTCACTGTCAGGAGCGTTTTTCTTTATCCCCTCAGATACGGGCAGGCTTTCGACAACACTCCACCTGAGACCGTGTTTTTCGATGGCCTGTTTTACTTTCATGATTTCGTCGACTGTCCACACCTCCCCGTTGGGGATGTGGTGCAGGGCGGTCACCACCCCTTCGACACCCATCTGTGCGAGATCGTTCAGACTTACGGGGTCGTCAATGCCAAACCATCTCCATGTTTTTTCAAAAGCCATAATCAGTTGTTTTAAGACCGGCATTTTATCCATGTGCTCGAGGCACAGGATAGTTTACCTTGTTTATACGCCGCTGAATGCACTGAGCCCGCCGTTTACCGGAGTTTCGCACGGGATAGTTTACCTTGTTTATACGCCGCTGAAGGCACTGAAACCTCCATCAACCGGAATTACCGTACCAGTGATAAAACTTGCGGCATCACTGCAAAGGAAACGGATAATACCGTTTAGCTCGGATACATCGCCAAAACGTTTCATGGGTGTGCGTGCAAGTATTTTTTCACTTCTTTCAGTATAGCTGCCATCAGGATTTATGAGAACGGCCCTGTTCTGGTCGCCGATAAAAAAACCCGGCGCAATGGCATTTACCCTTAAACCCTCCCCGAACTTTGATGCAAGCTCAACTGCCAGCCATTTCGTGAAGATGTTGATTCCCGACTTGGCGGTTGAATAACCAGGTACCCTGGTGATTGCTGAATCAGCCGCCATTGATGATATGTTGACTATACTTCCTTTTCCCGGTTTTGCCATTGCCTGTCCGAACACCATGCAGGGCAGCACGGTACCGTCAAGGTTGAGTTCGTTGACCTTCCTGAAGTCTTCAATCTTCATGTCAAAGATGTTCCTGTCCTCGGGCAGTGTAGCCCCGGGAATGTTGCCGCCTGCGGCATTTACCAGGATATCTATGGTTTCGTGATCTCCGGCAATGCTCCTTGCAGCATCATTGAGGCTGTTAAGATCAAGTACGTCACAAACAATGAAGGAGACTTCACCCCGGCTTTTCAACTGTGAATATCTCTCTTCAAGGTTTTCGGGCCTGATATCGAGCAGCACCACTTTCGCCCCGGCATCAAGGAGGCTGCCCGCAATATTGCTGCCCAGTACCCCGCCTGCTCCTGTAATTACGGCTGTTCTTCCGCTTATGTCAAAATCGGGTTTTGCCATTATTTTGTTCCTTTTTATGAATTAAAATGATTTGCAAGTTATGTTACCGGGAAATGATTACAAAATTTTTAAGTTTGTATGACAAAATAATATTAACCTATGAGAATACTTTTTGTTCTGGCGTTATTGACATT
>SLKJ01000192.1 GCA_007134675.1 Bacteroidales bacterium | reverse complement strand
GCACCTGCTGGCTCGACCGTAACCTTGGTGCTTCAAGAGTTGCCACGGCATATAATGACGATGAGGCCTATGGTGATCTTTTCCAGTGGGGCAGAATGAATGACGGCCATCAGTACAGAACAAGCATTACCACATCTATTCTTAGTAGCAGTGATAATCCCGGCCATTCAAACTTTATAGTTTCTCCCGAACTTCCATACGACTGGCGTAACCCGAAGAATGATAATTTATGGCAGGGAAATGGCGGAATTAATGTATGTCCCGTCGGTTGGCGTGTACCGACCAGCGTTGAGCTTGAAAATGAACTGATTAGCTGGAGCAGCGAGGATTACTCAGGAGCTTTTGAAAGTCCTTTAAAGATTACTGCCGGAGGTAATCGAGGTTATTATGATGGTACTTTTTATACTGTTGGGACGCGGGGCTTTTACTGGACTACTACGGTCGCCGGCAGCCATGCACGCTATCTGCGTATAGAAAGCTGGAAAGCCGAAATGGCCCAAATGGCAAGGGCAAACGGGGCAAGTGTGCGTTGCATAAGGGACCAGTAACCTTAATCCTGAAAATAATTATAATTACAATTTTATTATTCTTATCATTCATTACAACTAAAACCGAATAATAATGTCATAAATTAAAACCAAATAATAATATCATAACTAAAACCAATTAATAACTTCATTAATAAAACCGAATAATAGCATCATAAATAAACCTGAATAATAATGTCATAAATTAAAACCGAATAATAACATCATTAATAAAACCGAAAAATAATATCATGGACAGAAGAGATTTCATTAAAAAATCAGCGCTGGGCACAGCTGCTATTGCAAGCCCCTTTTATATCAGGTCATCCGACAAAAACCACAAACTGAAAGTGGGACTGATCGGTGCCGGCTGGTATGGTATGGTTATCAGCAAGGCAGCACTAAGGGTGGGAGGACTTGAAATTGTGGCAGTATGCGACGTGGACAGCAAACACCTTCAGGAAAGTGCTGAAGAACTTGAAAGCCTGCAGGGAAAAAGGCCAAAAACTTTTAAATATTACCAGGATATGATCGACATGAAAGGGCTCGAGGCAGTCTTTATTGCTACCCCGCCGCAGTGGCATGCCCTTCAGTTTATCGCTGCCTGTGAAAAAGGACTGGATATTTTCTGCGAGAAACCACTGTCCTATGAACCTATGGAAGGTCTTGCCATGGTAAAGGCGGCTGAAAAGGCAGGTAATATTGTGCAGGTAGGTTTCCAGCGCAGGCAAAGCAAGGCTTTCCAACATGCCGGACAATTTATCAGGGATGGCAAGGCAGGCAATATTCACCAGATTGTTGCCCAGATCCATTACCGGGCAAACCCGGGAGATACCACTATTCAGGACCCTCCTGCTTCGCTGGACTGGGACGAGTGGTGCGGTCCCGCCCCGAAGCTGGACTACAGACCCAGTATCGCACATCGTAACTGGCGCCTGGAAAGGGAATACGGCAACGGACATCTCGCGGACTGGGGAATTCATCATATCGATATCATCAGGAAGATTATGGATGAGGGAATTCCTTCGGAGTACAGGTCCACCGGCGGCACATACGCCCTGAAAGGTCAGATCACCACCCCCGATACCCTTACTGCTAACATGGCCTTTGATAAGGCTCCCCTGGTCTGGCAGCATAGAATGTGGGGAACCGGTGATCTGAATCCCGAATTCAATAACGGTATTTTCTTCCATGGCAACAAAGCCACGATTTTTGTTTCTGATTCAAGGTTTGTAGTCATGCCTCCCGGAAGGGATGCTGAAAGAACAGACCTCAACATACCCACCGAGGGAGGAATGCAGGATCTTCATATGGCTGAATTTATAGAAGCATCCAAACAGAAAGACCCCAAAAAAATCAGTTGCACTGTTCAGGATGGTTTTGCCTCATCCACTACCGTACAGCTTGCAATGATATCTTACTATACAAACAGCCTTGTGAAATGGGACAACCAGAACAGAACCATCATAGATAACCCCGGGGCAGAGGCAATGTTAAAGAGAAAATACAGGGAAAGCTGGCAACATCCGATGCAGGGATAAATATAGGGCAGAACCGAAGTTGTTTTATTCGGATGCAACATCCGGAATTTCTTCCATAGCTTTTCTGACTTCCTCTTCAGGATAGGAATAATCTGTTATTTCGCCTGACAGGTATTTGGAATATGAGGTCAGATCGAAATGCCCGTGCCCGCTGTGGGCCAACAGTATTGTTTTTGCCTCACCAGATTCTTTGCACTTGAGCGCTTCATCAATGGCCACTTTGATAGCATGGGAGGTTTCAGGTGCGGAAATAACTCCCTCGCTTCTGGCAAATGCAAAAGCAGCGTCAAAAACCCCCGTCTGGTGAACAGCGCGTGCCTCGATCAGCCCCAGCCTGTTAAGGTGGCTTACGATGGGCGCCATCCCATGATAACGCAGTCCCCCGGCATGAATAGCAGGAGGAATAAAAGTGTGACCCAGCGTGTGCATTTTCAGAAGTGGCGTCATACCGGCTACATCGCCAAAATCATAGGCGTATTTACCTCTGGTCATTTTGGGACAACTTTCCGGTTCAACAGATATAATCTGCAAATCCGGCTTTTTGCCGCTTATCTTGTCTCTCATCCACGGAAGAATCATCCCGCCGAAGTTTGAGCCTCCCCCAACACATCCAACAATAATATCAGGATATGCATCGGCCATTTCCATCTGCTTTATGGTTTCCTCGCCAATAATGGTCTGATGAAGAAGGACATGGTTCAGGACACTGCCAAGGGAATAGTGGGTGTCATCGCGTGATATGGCATCCTCAACCGCCTCGCTGATAGCAAGTCCCAGACTTCCCGGACAATCGGGCCATTTCTTCAGCATCTCTCTTCCTGCGTTTGTATCGGGACTGGGACTGGGTACGCATTTTGCTCCCCATGTTTCCATCAGTATGCGCCTGTAGGGCTTCTGGTCATGGCTTATCCTTACCATGTATACCTTGCACTCAACGTCAAAAAAGGAACAACCCATGGCCAGTGCACTGCCCCACTGACCGGCACCGGTTTCAGTTGCAATTCTTTTAATGCCTTCTTTCTTGTTGTAATAAGCCTGGGCAACAGCAGTATTAAGCTTATGGCTCCCCGCCTGACTTGTTCCTTCATACTTGTAATAAATCCTGGCCGGTGTATCAAGTGCCTTCTCAAGCTTATATGCCCTGTGCAATACAGTTGGCCTCCAGGTAAGATAAATTTCCTGAATTTCTTCAGGTATCTCTATCCACCGCTCAGTGCTGACCTCCTGTTTGATAAGCTCCATAGGGAATAATGGCGCCAGGTCTTCCGGTCCTATCGGTTTACCTGTTCCTGGATGCAAAACAGGTGGTAACGGTTCCGGTAAATCAACCTGAATGTTGTACCAGTTAACCGGCATATCTTTCTGGTCAAGAAACCACATTGATCGTTTCATAAGTAAATATTTAAATTAAAATCGTGGAAAAATAATAAAATAATAGTAAAACAGAATCATTCTCCCGATTTTTTTTCAAGGGGTTACGATCAGCGGAAATGATTTCAGAAATAACAATGTCAGAAATAATTATGCCATGATCAATGATGTCAGGATTAATGATGGTAAAAATACAGTTCAGGGGATTTCCCCGATAAGGGAATTCCGACAGAAATAGAATATTTTGTCGATAAGGCGATCAATCTGTTTTTATCAGGATTGCTGACCCCTGAAATTCCTCAGGTTATAGGTAAATGACAACATGAAGAACCTTGTCAGCTGGTTGGTACGCAAATCCTCAACATAAAAATCGGAAACATTCCTTATTATATTATTGTTCTGATCAAGCAGATCAAAAATGCTGAAAGTTATTTCACCAAGATTGTCATTGAAAAGCTTCCTGCCAAAGTTCATATTCCAGAGTATAAAGTCCTGATCAAAATCATCACCAAGTCCCCGCTGCATAACGTGACTCACATCACTTCTGAACACCCAGTTATTCAGAAAAATAAAACTCAATCTTGTACCGGTTCTCTGCGAAAAATAATCATTGTCAAGATGAGGCTGCAATGTGTTTTCCACCATGTTATAGCTGGCGTTGTATGAAACTGAGAAATCGATATCCGGACTTATATTGCTGGAAAGAATAAATCCCCCCGAAGTGGTGTAGGTATTGGCAATATTGGTACGTCCATTTATCAGGCTCGGATTGCGTACCCAGGCAAGTCCGCTGGTAAGGTTAAGGTTGCTTCTAATAAATCTTAAGGGAAACCCGTATGTCAAATGCGAACGGATATTTGAAAAACCATCCAGGTTGACAGGCTGCGAAAATTGTGAACCTTTTCTCAATAAATACCCGTTTGCAAGGATAGTATCTGCCCTTGCAATAATTGTTGAGTTTCCAATGTAATCAGAGGATATATTCCCAAAAATGGCAGCAATGAAATTGGTTGAAGTTTCAGTATTTACGGCATTGTAACGTGACATGAAGAAATGGCTGTAACTGTGATCCAGATCAGGGTTTCCCGAAGAAAGAAGTACCGGATTGGAATTGTCTACCACCTCCTGAAGCTGAGTTACAGCAGGAGGTCTTGTGCTTGTACGGTAGATAAAACGAAGACTTTTCCCCCTTTCAATATCGTAAGTCAGCATTGCCCTTGGCAAAAAGTTTTGAAAATCTCTTTTTGTTAATTCAAACGGCTGTGGAAACTCCTGGTCTCCTGTCAATGATGCGTGTTGATACCCCATCTCAAGGGTAAGATTGTACTTTTCTCCACGAAGCCGATATCCCACTGATCCCCTGTGTGTTAAATACTGGCTACGGAGACTGTTTGATAATTCAGCTTCAAAATCCCTGTATGATTCGCTTTCCGGATCCCAGTTGTTTGTTATCCTGTCGTTCTTATTGGTTGCCCGGGAAATATTGTAACTTGCCTGTAATAACCCATTTTCACCCAAAGGTTCTGTAAATGTTATGTTAGACGACAGAGTGCTGCTTACTGTTTCAGAATCGGATTTCTGTTGAAGAAAATCACTCAGTGCATCCTCACCATATCCGGGGTCACCTTCACCGGCAAAATAATCACTGATTGCATCCAGATAATAAAGGCTCTGGTTATTATTGAAGTTTGCATTAAAATTAGTTGAGATGGTGCGCCCTGTCCTCTTAAAACGATGCCGGTAGATCAGAGAACCGCTGTAATTGTAGCCGCTCAGGTCAGAATCATAAGCGGTCTCGGACATACTTAAAAGATTATGGCCTTCAAGCAGGTTCATGGCATTCATGTAGCTGTCGGCAGTATTGCTTTGCAATGTCATCCTGGGTAGAAAGATAAGGGAGTTTTTATCGTCAACATCCCAGGTCACTCTCATATTCATACGATGATTATTGTTCCTGCTGCTTGACTCACTATCTTCCAGATAATGCTGGTTTTCTGTTTCATCAAGATAATATTGCCTGTCGGTGAACTGATCAGTAAAATTATCAGAGATATTAAAAAAGTAACTGCCCGTAAAATTCAGATTGTTATCAAGCCAGGAGTCACTGTAATTCAGTCCGAGAGCATGAGTAGTGTTATCTCCGTGCTGTGCTGTTATCCGGTAATCTGATACATGTCCCATGGTTGATCCGTCAAAGCCGCCTCCTGCCTGCGCTGCACGGCCCATTCCACGGCCCATTCCGCTTCCTCTTCCGCCTCTGATTGCACCGGCAGAGAGGCTTATAATATCTTCGCGCGAAAAGTTCTGCTCATTAACATTATTACTCATTCCCAATATGGAAATACGGCTGTTGCCCATAAATATATTCGTTGCCAGACCCAGCTGGTATCGTTCGTCACCTCCATATCCTGAATAGGCTCTTCCAAACTGTCCTCTTCTTGAATCGAGTCTGGTAACAATATTGATAGTTTTACTTCTCTGTCCGTCATCGAAACCAGTAAGTTCAGCCTGATCACTCATTCGGTCATAAACCTCAATCCGGTCAATAATTTCAGCCGGAAGGTTTCTCAGAGCAATGGACGGGTCATCACCAAAAAACTCGCGACCGTCAACGAGGACTCTTCTTACATCTTCTCCCTGTGCTGTAACTCTATCACCTTCAACTGTGATACCTGGCATTCGTCGTATAAGATCCTCTGCACTTGCATCAGGGTTAACCTTAAAAGCCTGTGCATCAAAATCAAGAGTGTCACCCCTTAATATTGCAGCAGTTCTGTAACCTGTAATCTCAACCTCATCAATATCCGCCCCTTCTGCCATAAATAATGTCCCGACATCATTTTGATTTGATGTTGCCCTTACAGCCTGATCTCCGTAAAGTACAAGCGTCTGATATCCGACAAAAGTGGCTTTAAGTGTATACCTGCCGCGGTCCAGACTGAGAGAAAACTCACCTTCATCGTTAGTAACTGTGTGGTATATCCTGGTGGTATCCCTGAAGTGTATAAGAGAAATATGTGCTCCGGCCAGAGGAGTTTTATCATACGAATCCAATACTACTCCTTTAAGGGTAACTTCCTCACGAATACCGGATGGGTCTCTATGTTGCCGCTCTCCCCGCTGAGCTGACAATATCAGCGATATGTTTATCAAAAACAGGGTTAAAAGCAATTTTACTCTCATGTTGATAAAATTATGTAATTGGTTACGGGTCGATAAATATTTAGACAAATTATTTCAAAATGGTTTAATGAAGCAAATGTATTTAATGAATTTTTTAGTCACCTGCAAATCTTCGTTTGTCATTTGAATTTTTGCATTAATCAAAGAACCAATTTTTTCAATAATTTACTGCTATTATTAATGTAATATTGTATATAATATCAAAAAGGACACATTACAAGTAATATGCCATTGCAGGAATTAAGAGTACTGACTTCTGTAACTACACCTGAGATAAATCTCAATCCAAACGGCACTCTCAGAATAAAGGGAAGGTCAGTAGTTGCAAATGCTCATGGGTTCTGCATGCTTCTGGAGGAGTGGCTTGATAAATATATCTGCAATCCTGCCGATACAACTTCTGTTGACTTTCATCTTGAATACATCTCCACAAGCAACCTTAAAATCTACATCGATTTTATCAAGAAAATTGAATCAGTCAGTCTAAAGAACAAAAAATATACAATCAACTGGTATTACGATGAGGGCGACGAGGATATCCTCGAAATGGGACAGTATATTTCATCAATTCTGAATATCCCTTTCAATTACAAATATATCTCTGACCCAACCTTTCCTGACTGAAATCTGCAAACCAATTACCTTTTTTATTTCTTCCCAGGTCATAGTTTAATGACCCTGATCGTCTTGCTTTGATTGTCTGATCTGACCCTTACAAAATAGATTGCCTGCTCTTCGGGCAATTTTATAATGGTAAGCGGTTCTGTAACTTCTGTTGATCTGAATACTACCTGGCCCAGTATGTTCGTAACATCAATTTCAACTCCGTTATCGGGAATATTCCCAAGCCTAACCCGTATTTTATCAACTGCCGGATTGGGATATACCAGTAAACCTTCGAAAGGACCGGCATCAGAGTAACGAATTCTTTCCGATGAGGTTACGGCATCAATGGCATTGCTTGGTGCCAGCGGTTCACCACCACCGGCCGGAAACTCCCCGGGTATGATCTGAGTGTATTCACCACCGGTGGGACTTACCTGATTAACATCACCTACATTGAATTTTACCTTGCCTTCCTCCGGAACAGAGTTTAGAACAAGGCGTACATACTTATAAAACTTTCTGGTTTCATCCACAAGCTCTGCCCGCACCTGCCAGTGAAAATCCTGATCACAGCGAATTGCCGGTTGCTGACCGTGATCAACTACATACATTCCGTAATCGCGTATGGCTTCGGCAAGACGCATACCTTTTTCCGACAATCCCAGAGTTGACAGATCAGGGCCTCCCTTGTCCTCAGGAGGAATAGCCCACAGGCTCCCGTATGGAACATTTCCGTTGTTATGAGTTGAGTCTCTTATAACCCATCCATCCATGCTTACAGCAGGCCACCATACTTCTCTTCCAAGCATCTGAACATCACCTCTGCCTGGCAGGGATAATTGAAGTGCATGGCCGATTGGATGCCCGGTTTTTGCTACCTCCCATCCGCGTAATATACCAAAAGGAGCAGCAACCCCTGATGCACTGGTTCCTGTACGCTCCATCAGTTTTGATCCATGTCCTGCAATATCCGGCTTGTAACTCCTGTGCTGCATGGCGACAGGGTTTCCATCATTCCATGCATATACCCGCAGGTGGTTGAATAAATCAATGGTTCTGTCGTAAACAGTAATATTACCGTCAAAATGGTCGGGAAAATCAATATTGACCCCCCCGGAAGGGAAACGCATGACAGCAGGCAGACCTGATGTACCATGAGGCTGCCTTTTGTTGACAGTCAGCACGGGACCGTCTTCATCGGCGTCAATCATGAACAAACCGTGTGGTTTGTCTCCTACATTCATGGCAATCCGGCTGCCCTTGAGCCAGTCCTGCACAGCGGGATGGTCCTCGTCAGCATAGATTGCCCCGGTGCCAATAGCCCGGTGATGGGCACTGTGCTTATTAAAAGGATTGTAAAACCAGTCATTCTGATGATCCTGCGCAAAGCCTGGTTCCGGCAATAATATATATATTAGAGCCAATAATAGCAATGATAACAAGTTCTTCTTAAGGGTTTGCATTATTCTATGGATTAAATTAAAAATCTGAATTGTTTAACATAATAGCTTGATACTAATTACTCCGGGCTAACCAGCTTAATTCATAAACTAAAAACATCACTGATCCATTGAACTCCGGAAACAATCATGTTTCCGCTGGAAAGGAAGCAATCCGGTGAAAGTCAATACTAAGTGGGAACTTATAAATTAATGAGTTAAGAATTGTCATATACAAATATAAAAATTTATTTTACTCTTTCAAAACTTCATTTGTGTATCGCTGCTTTGCGTAGCATTTTAGTCTAATTCAGGTGTCGAAGTTTTATGGCTAAATTTCGTAATACTGATATCTAAATATTGTCTTAATAAAATATTTTATGGATAATTTTTAAAAATCAGTTTGTTATGTCATAATTACCCATCGTCTAAAATGTTTCAAATTCTCATCTCAATTATATCAATAACCTGGCCAACAATTTTTTCAAATGCTTTTGGGTTCATAAACAAAATCTTTACTATTTTGCCGGTTAAATAGAGAAACAGCCCTTTGGCCCATTCCACTGGCAATGACATGAGTCACACACTTTGATGCAAGGCATGAAGGCAAAACACCCAGCTCATGGGGTGGGGGTATAAGGTATGATTCGCCTGTTACCTTTTTGCCTTCGGTTGTAAAAACTGCAATCTGCATTCTCCGGTTCATTTAATTGTGTTATATCATCTGAATCACATTTCCTGCAATATATATGTTAATATTACATCACCTAGTAAATCAACTATTTATTCCATAAAGGGAAGTAATACACCGGCCGGATCTTCATCTGCAGGTTCAAATCCTGGATCTGGATTTGGATTCTTATCTGCACTGCGGTATATTTATGGAAATTTTAGCTGATTATATAAAGCTGCTCGCGCTTTGCGTGAATTTATTTTCGGATATGGATTTATGGTGAATCCATGGTTAAAAACATGTTTTGTGTTCATGAACAGTAAGTTTCAGCCATTTTTTTACTATTAAATTGTTTCTGAATTCGACCTTGAAAATTATACCATATGGATCATAATAATGAACTTCTTCAGATGATAATAACTTTCTTCTTCTTTACCTCTAAACATTATTATTGACTGATATTCCCCTTTTGTGAGCTGGATTCACCAGTTTAATACAGGACAGATTCGAAACTGATCTTAATTTATTGAAAATAACATGAATGTAAAAAACACATTACTATTTAAATATGGTGGTAACGCCATGACGGACATTGATCTTAAAGTCAGTATACTGGAAAGCATTTGCTCCCTGAAAAAAGATGGACACAACATTGTTATTGTTCATGGGGGAGGACCATTTATCAAGTTTGCACTTGAAGAAGCAAATATTGAATCGGAATTCATTGATGGGCAACGTAAAACAACACCTGAAGCCATGGAGTATGTTGAAATGGCCTTAAAAGGAAAAGTTAACGGCAGCCTTGTATCGATAATCAATGCAATAGGTTTTAAAGCTGTCGGACTTTCCGGCAAGGATGGAAAAACCGTAATTGCAGAAAAAAGAATGCATCAGCGTACAGTGAACGGGAAAACCGAAATAGTGGATCTTGGGCAGGTTGGTGACATTGTCAGGGTTAACCCGGAGTTGATCAGGCTTTTGCTCGGAAATGATTTTATTCCGGTAATTACCTGTATTGCATCCGATGAGGCCGGAACTGATTATAACGTTAACGGAGACATGTTTGCCGGTCATGTTGCAGGCGCAATTTCAGCGGATCATTTTGTTGTGTTAACGGATGTAGACGGCTTGCTGCGTGATAAAGATGATCCCGGCTCCATTATGCGCGAGGTCAGGTTAAGCGAGTTAGTTGACCTGAAAGAAAAGCGGATTATTCAGGGAGGTATGATACCAAAAATTGAATCCTGTGAAATAGCATTAAATAGCGGTGCAGGTTTTGCCAGGATTATTAATGGGACCGTGCCCGGGCAGATAACGGAACTCTTTGCTAAGAAGGAAGTGGGAACTGTGATCAGGAAATAGTACAGAAAATACAAAAATCAATGAAGAAAAAACTTAATAAGCATTATCAGGAGCTGGACACAAAATATTACTTACAGACATTTAAACGATATCCGCTGACTCTTTCCCGGGGCAGTGGGGCTCATGTATGGGATGTGGAAGGCAATAAGTACATTGATGTGATGGGAGGTATAGCCGTAAACTGTGTCGGGCATTGTCATCCAAAAGTTGTCAATGCTATAAAGCAACAGGCTGAAAATCTTATCCATATTTCCAATTTTTATCTCAGCGAACCTCAGGTCAGGCTATCCGGAAAGCTGGTGCAACTGTCAGGCCTTGACCGTGTATTTTTTACCAACAGTGGCGCCGAATCTGTTGAAGGCGCCATGAAAATAGCCCGAAAGTATGCCCATAGCAAGGGGAAGGGAGGGGAAATATTATCTTTTGAAAACTCTTTTCACGGCCGTACACTGGCCACCATAGCAACAGGTAAGAAGCAAATGCAGAAAGGATTCGGCCCCCTTCCCGGTGGATTTATGCAGGTTCCTTTCAACGACATGGAGGCGGTCAGGAAAGCCGCAGGCAAAAATACTGCAGCCATAATAATTGAACCGATTCAGGGTGAGGGAGGAATAAATGTTGCCGGCGAGGAATTTTTGAAGGATCTGCGGGCATTCTGCAGTGAGATGGATATAGTTTTGATCTTTGATGAGATTCAGTGTGGTATGGGAAGGACCGGCAGAATGTTTGCCAGGGAGCATTATGGGGTGGACCCCGATATTATTACCCTGGCCAAGGCATTAGGCGGAGGTGTTCCCATAGGAGCGATCCTTTCAAATGAAAAGGTTAGCTCTACCATAGAATTTGGCGATCACGGAACCACTTTCGGCGGAAATCCTCTGGTGTGTTCGGCTGCACTGGCAACTATTGAGGTAATGGAAGAAGAAAACTTGCTTCAGCAATCCACAGAAAAAGGCGGATGGATAAGGTCACAGATAGAGGCAATGGATAACAAGTCCGTAAAAGAGATTAGGGGTAAAGGACTTATGATTGGTGTGGAATTTGATTTTGAAACCAAAATACTTGTGCAAAAAATGATGGAGAACGGAGTTCTTGCCAATGCCACTGCCGGAAAGGTATTACGGTTGCTTCCACCATTGAATATACATTATAACGATCTTAAAAAAGTCATTGAGGTGTTGATAAAATCACTGGAGGAGATATGACACGGACAGGAAACTGATAACCATAACTGGAAAATTATATTTTAAAATTATAAAAATAATGAAAAAGAGAATAGGAATTATAGGTGCAACAGGCTATACAGGATCGGAACTGGTCCGTCTTCTGACCAATCATCCTAATGTTGAAATCTCTGTTATCACCTCCGAAAGCAGGGCCGGTGAATTGCTTTCCGATGTCCATCCTTTTCTGCAGGGGATTGCTGATCAGAAACTCGTGTCTCTGAATCAAATCGATGATTATGACCTGGATCTTGTTTTTCTTGCACTACCTCACGGTGTTTCTATGGATTTTGTGAAACGGTTTAATGACAGGGATTTTAAGATCATCGATCTTTCAGGTGATTTCCGGTTGAGTTCAGCCAGCGTTTATGAAGAATGGTATAATATGGAACATATTTTCCCCGAAGGGATCGAAAAAGCCGTTTTCGGATGTCCTGAATTATTCTTTGATGAAATAAGAGACGCTACCCTTGTCGCCAATCCCGGTTGTTTTCCGATGAGCGCAATCCTCGGTATCGCGCCATTAATGTCAGAATGGGTAAAAAATTCTGAACCGGTAATTGTGGATTCAAAAACCGGTGTTACCGGAGCAGGTATCACAGCCAAAGCAGTTAATCTTTACTCCAATGTCAATGATAATTTTAAAGCTTACG
>SLKJ01000109.1 GCA_007134675.1 Bacteroidales bacterium | reverse complement strand
GTTTACCCGATTGTATTTTTCCATCTTTTGCCGGGGGTGCCGTTTTTTTTGATTACTTAGGCAAAGAACGAAATTTTTTGGGTAATATTGAAACTTAACTTGTTGTAGGAGGGTCCGGGAAAGGGTATAAAATAAGATCTACGAAAGGGTATAAAATGGGATCTGCGAAAAGGTAAAAAATGAGGGTTTTTAAAATATTGTTGCGGCCACTGATCTTTGCAGTTTTACTGTCTGCTTTTTTCAGCGGGACTTTTGCCCAGTATGGCAATGAAATATATTTCACCGGCACGGAGATTTCACCGGCGGACAGCCAACAGTTGTTCCTCCGCCTTGACGGTTCAGCTTTTTTGAACAACAAGGAGTTTTTTAACCCCTATCAGCCCGGATACACCCTTATCGGCTATTACCTGAGGCCCATGCTTGAATATTTTCCCGGACCCAACACCAGGCTGAAGGCAGGGGTGCATCTGTTGAAATACTCCGGCCTGGGCAAATATCACCGGGCCGTCCCGGTCTTTACCTTTCAGCACAGATTCGCCCCGGGGTTTGATATGGTGTTTGGCTCAATCTACGGGTCGCTCAACCATAATATGATTGAACCCCTTTTTACTTTTGAGCGTGTTTTCACCCATCATAATGAGAGCGGTCTGCAGTTTCTGATCGACCGGGAATCTTTCAAAGCCGATCTGTGGCTTAACTGGGAAAGGTTTATTTTCACCGGCGACCCTTTCCAGGAGGAATTTACCGCCGGTCTTTCGTCCAGGGTTTTTATGGGGGACAAACAGGGCAGGTTCCGGGTTGAGATACCCCTGCAACTTCTTACAACCCATAGAGGGGGACAGATTGATGTTTCAGATGAACGTATCCAGACCCTTGTCAATGTTGCCGGCGGGGTTCACGGGGACTGGCACATGGAGGGCGGGTTTCTGAAAATGATTGGTTTCAGGGGATACCTGGCCCTGTTCAGGGACCTTTCGAATCATATCCGGTATCATTATGATAACGGATGGGGCATATATCCGAATATATATATGCAGACCAGGTGGGTGGACGGGGGAATCGGTTACTGGAGAGGGAACAGGTTCGTTGCACCCCGAGGCGAACCCCTGTTCCAGTCCGTGTCGCAGGTTGACCCCGATCTTACCAGTGACCAGAGGGACCTTCTGACTTCAAAGATCATCTTTAACCGTAAACTGGTCAGGGGAATAAATATGGCCCTGAGGGTTGACTTTTATTATGATTTTGCGGACAGGCAGTTTGATCACAGCGGGGGTCTCCATGTCATGATCGATGAAAGGTTTTTTATAACCGGGGTTAAGAGGAGATAGCCACAAACCTCCAGGGCTTGTTTTTCCAGACAGGACCGGCATAGTCTATTCCAATGCGTGGAGCTGCTTTATAGGGAAGAGAAATGCCTCTGTTTTGAAGCCATATTCTGGGCGAGAGCGTAAGGTCCTCTCCTTTAAAGGACTTGTCTATCCCCAGTGCTTTTGTGACCCGTCCGGGTCCCTGCACCCCCTGCACCCCGCGCAAAAGGACCGCCTGTGGCTCTTCCTCCCTGCCGGTAACGATATTGAGCATCCAGTGCATTCCATAAACCAGGTAAACATAGAGTACACCTCCTTCCTGGTACATGATTTCCGTCCGTGTTGTTCGTCTTCCCCTGCTTACATGGCAGGCAAGGTCCTCCTCGCCCCTGTAGGCTTCTGTTTCGGTAATGGTAAATGTACTCAGGTTGCCGGTTCCGTCATGGCGGACAATCTGCATGCCCAGGAGGGCAGGTGCCAGATCGAGAACATCCCCGGTAAGGAAATCCTTTTCAATCCTTTTCGTCATGAATAAAAGGCTCGTATTTATCCTGGGCAAATATAAACAAGGTGTAAAAAAAGGCAAAAAAGGTAGCTCCTGCCTGGGTTTCAATTGTATCTTCAGTAACCATCGAAAGCAGTGCAACACATGCAAATACAAAAGGCAGTATCTGTTGATCCCTGTTTTCAATGAAGTAGGGCGCTATCATACCGAACATCACTATCAGAAAACCGACTATGCCGAAACTGATAATAAATGTAATAAACTGATTGTGGGCCCTCAGCTGCCATTCGGGGGAAAGAAATGTTTCATTTTCTGCATATTGCCTTTCAAAGGCAATTGCCACATCACCCGTCCCCACTCCGAACCACAGGTTGTTTCTTATGATATCAAACCCGGTTTTCCAGTATTCAAATCTCTGTGCAACTGAATGGCCGCTGGGATTTCCCCCTTTCAGGTAATTATCAATTTCCCAGACGAGCTGATATATTCTCGGATAGATCCACCGGTTGTTCTGGTAGATATGGTTGGCCATACCCCTCTCGATATTCAGGATATCTGTTGCAGTAAGCTGCGATAGCCCGGCAGCATCCTTGGTCAGTCCCATAGAGGTAAGGTAACGTATCAGTGTGTAGCGAATGTCATGGCCTTTGGCATCCTGTCCCCGATAATCCATGCTGCTTATCCGGTTCCACCCCTGCTCCAGCTCTTTCTCGGAGATATTGATCCATACATATTTGCCATTTTCAATCTGCCTGTTCCAGGTATGGTGCTCATAGGGATTACCGGCAGCAGTGGTATCTTTCAGATGATCTTCTGTGATGGGTCCCCTGTTGAATGACAGTATTACCGTAAATGTGTAAACTGAAATAATCAGGAAAATGCCGGAAAGGCCATAGAGAAGCGGGTTACGGATATACCAGAACCTTTTTTCAAAATGGTGAGAGAACCTTATCAGGAATAGAAAGCCTGTTATAATGAAAATAATTATGCCGGTAACGGATTGTAGTATGAACAGGAAAAGAATCAGCCATACAAGTGAAATCCAAAGTCCGTTTCGTATGATTCGATGCCAGTAGAACGAAGCGGTGACAAGGAGATACAGCAGACTGAAGATACCAATGTTTAACAGAAGGGAAAGCCTGATATGTGAAATGAACACTGATATTTCCCTGATATCTGTCAACGGGTTGTAGGCTGTTGTAGAAAGCCTGTAGATGCTGAAAAGTGAACTTACAATAAGGGCGCCTGTGAATACCATGAGAATAATCCTGAGCTTATTTTTACTTATTATCCCGCTGGTGCCAAGTACAAGGGGAAGAATCAAAAGGGGCAGTTTGATCCTGAGGTCTTTCAGGGCGTAAGCGAAATCCTGGGTATTGATGAGCCAGAGTAGGTGTACAAAATATATCATCAGGAAAAAGAAGAGGGCTTTGCGTTCCCAGACCTGCTGGAGCTTCTTTCTGATGTTCCCCTCAACCAGCCAGTTGGCGACAAGGATTATCTGCGACAAGGTGACAAGGAAAGGAGAAAGAGGTATGCTTGCGGCAAGAAGCATTATTCCCCCCGTATAGATGTATGAATGGTAAGTGGCGCGGTTCAGGTTCATTACTAAGTAAATTATAACTTATCTTTACCGGTTTTATTATTCCAGGCTGGCTTAAATAAGCAAAGCCCCTGTTGCTTAAAGCATCTTATGGTCTGATTGGAAAAATTGTGGTTAAAGTTATTGAATAAATAAAAATAATTGTATTTTTGCAGACCATTTAATAAAGGAGAAAAATCGCAACAATCAGATAAACATCAAAATATTACCATCAAAGTGGATACATTAAGTTACAAAACAATTTCGGCCAATAAGGCTACAGTTAAAAAGGAGTGGGTTATAATTGATGCTGCTGACCAGGTGCTGGGACGGTTGTCATCTGTTGCTGCTATAATGCTCAGGGGCAAGCATAAGCCTGATTTTACGCCACATGTTGACTGTGGTGATAATGTTATTGTAATAAATGCTGAAAAGATCAGGCTCACAGGTAACAAGGCAGCTCAGAAATACTACCTGCATCACACCGGCTATCCGGGGGGACAGAGAAAGGTACCCTATTCAAGGGTCAAATCAAGAATGCCTGAGTCAGTTATTGAGAGAGCCATAAAAGGCATGTTGCCGAAGAACCGTCTCGGCAGGGAAATGTTCCGGAATCTGCACGTTTATGCAGGAAATGAACATCCTCATGAAGCCCAAAAGCCGAAAATAATAAATTTAGACTCAATCAAGTAATACTCAGATATGGAAGCCATAAATTCAATAGGAAGAAGAAAAGCAGCTGTAGCGAGGGTGATCCTTAACGACGGGAAAGGAAATATTACCATCAATAATCGGGATTTCAAGGACTATTTTCCGAATCCCCAGTTGCAGTATGTTGTTGAGCAGCCATTAAATCTGTTGCAGGTATCCGGTAAATTCGATATTAAAGTAAACCTGGATGGTGGTGGAGTTAAAGGACAGGCCGAAGCTTTGCGTATGGGTATTGCACGCGCGCTTGTCAAACTTGATCCTGAGAATAAACCTGCATTAAAAGCCGGCGGATTCCTCACACGCGATCCCCGCGAGGTTGAAAGAAAGAAGCCGGGGCAGCCCAAGGCAAGAAAAAAATTCCAGTTCAGTAAGAGATAGAACTGCAAACTGTAGTTTAGTATCTAAACCTCCGGGACTTTCACTTTCGTGGAACTACCTGCAGGTTGACAAAATAAGAATGTAAACTAACATAAAAATCAATCAATGCCAAGAACAAATTTTGATGAGCTGTTGGAGGCCGGAGTGCATTTCGGCCACCTGAAAAGAAAATGGAACCCGGCTATGGCCCCCTATATTTTCATGGAACGTAATGGGATCCATATCATTGATCTTCACAAGACCATAGTTAAAATTGAGGAAGCTGCATCTGCACTAAAACAGATTGCAAAATCAGGCCGTAAAGTACTTTTTGTTGCAACTAAAAAGCAGGCCAAAGATATTGTTGACGAATATATCTCAAAGATCAACATGCCGTATGTGACTGAACGCTGGCCAGGCGGTATGCTTACCAACTTTCCCACAATAAGGAAGTCTGTCAAGAAGATGTCGGTGATAGATAAGATGGAACAGGACGGCACTTTTACCAATCTGGCGAAGAGGGAAAGATTGCAGATAATGCGCCAGAGAGCCAAGCTGGAAAAGAACTTCGGGAGTATTGCCGATCTTACAAGACTTCCCGCTGCGCTGTTTGTGGTGGACGTGATGAAAGAGTATATTGCAGTGCGCGAAGCAAAAAGACTTAATATCCCGGTATTTGCCATTGTAGATACCAACTCCGATCCCACTTTGGTTGATTTTGCCATACCGGCAAACGATGACGCCTCGAAATCAATATCTCTTATTATAGGAATTATATCAAAAGCAATCCAGGAGGGCCTTGATGAGAGGAAAGTCGATAGGGAGAAGGATGCTTCAGAGAAAGAGAGGAAGTCTTCTGAAAAGAAAGAGGGGGCGGAACCAAAACGTGCAAGGACAAGGAGGAGATCAGGTGAAGATTCACCGGTAGATGAGTCAGAAGCTGCCGAAAAGGATAAAAAACCAGCCCGTCCGCGCAGAAAAACTGCAGTTGCCAAATCTGGTGAACCTTTAAAGAAAAAGGATAAGCCTGGAGAAAAACCGGAAAGCCGGCCGCAATCCGGGGACGAAACAAAAGCTGAGACAAAAGCCAAAGCAAAAACAGAAGCAAAATCAGAACCAAAAGCTGAAGCTCAACCAGAAGCAAAAGCTGAAGCTAAATCAGAAGCGAAACCGGCAGAAAAGGCTGAAGCAAAACCTGAAGCAAAACCAAAGGCAAAGGCTGAAGCAAAACCTGAAGCTAAACCAAAGGCAAAGGCTGAAGCAAAGAGTGAAGCTGCTGCTGGATCTGAAAAAGAAAGTAAAGTAAAAGAATAGTTATCTTAAAATACTAATAATCATGTCTATAAGTGCATCAGATGTAAAGAAATTGAGAACAATGACCGGTGCCGGTATGATGGATTGCAAAAAGGCTCTTACCGAAACAGGGGGTGATTTTGAAAAGGCCGCCGAAATCATAAGAAAAAAGGGCCAGGCTGTTGCCAGTAAGAGAGCGGACAGGGAAGCAACTGAAGGAGCTGTGCTGGCCAGGGTAACAGGCGACGGTACACGCGGGGCCATTGTTGTTTTGAACAGTGAAACGGACTTTGTTGCCAAAAATGAGGGATTCATTGCTCTTGCAAGCTCAATCCTTGACCTGGCACTTGAAAAGAACCCTGCAGATCTTGAGGAGCTTAAAAAGCTTGATATAGATAGTACGAAAGTAGCCGACCACATTGTTCACCAGATCGGAATAATAGGTGAAAAAATAGATATCTCATATTACGAAAAACTTGAAGCAGAGCAGGTAGTTCCCTACATCCATCCCGGAAGCAAACTCGCTACACTTGTCGGCCTGAATAAAAAGGCAGACAATCAGGTTGGCAGGGATGTGGCCATGCAGGTTGCTGCAATGAGCCCGGTGGCAGTGGACAAGGATGATATACCCCAGGATGTAATTGACAAGGAGATAGAGATAGGTAAGGAACAGGCCCGCCTTGAAGGTAAGCCCGAGGAGCTTCTTGAAAAGATAGCATTGGGGAAACTCAATAAGTTCTACAAGGAAAGTACCCTGCTGAACCAGGATTTCACCAAAGACAACAAAAAGACTGTCAGGCAGTATTTGAAGGATGCAGACAAAGATCTTACAGTAACCGGATTTTTAAGGTATGGCCTTGGTAATTGACCGGGGGAATTGACAGCAGACAATTTAAATTCAGGAGCCGCCTCAGAAGAAATTCCGGGGCGGTTTTTTTGGTGCTATCAGTTCCGCAGATTCAAAGTTCAGGTACCGGACAGGCCGGATTGGCAGCAGACCCTTGCTGTTAATTCCTATACTTTTCATTATCCCCTATGTTGATGTTCTGGATTATTTATTTAACTTCATGCCCTTAATCGCGGGGTGCGTGACGAAAAGCTGCTTATTTCCGATAGAGTCAGGGGCAGCAGGTGACATCAGGTAATAAGAAATTATAAGGATTATGATAAGATTTAAAAAAGTGCTGGTCAAACTCAGTGGTGAATCGCTTATGGGCAGAGGACAATTTGGTATAGAACCTGAAAGTCTCATTCGCTATGCCACAGAGATAAAATCAATCGCCGAGCTGGATGTGAGGGTCGGACTGGTTATTGGGGGCGGCAATATTTTTCGTGGCCTCAAGGGTGTGGATAAGGGATTTGATCGTGTAAAAGGCGATTATATGGGTATGATGGCCACAGTTATTAACGGACTGGCAATGCAGTCTGCCCTCGAGAGTCTGGGACTCAGATGCAGGCTCCTGACGGCAATACGCATGGAGCCGGTGGGACAGGGTTACAGCAGGCAACTGGTAAATGAGGCATTTGAGAATGGTGAAGTTGTTATTTTTTCTGCGGGAACCGGGAATCCTTTTTTTACCACCGATACTGCCGCTGCTCTTCGTGCTGTTGAAATGGGTGCGGAACTTCTTATCAAGGGAACAAGGGTTGACGGGATATACAGTGCCGATCCCGAAAAAGATCCTGATGCCGTTAAATATGATGAGATCAGTTTTAAAGAGGCCTATCACAAGGGATTAAGGATCATGGATCTCACCGCTTTTACCCTCTGCAGCGAGAACAGCCTTAACATGGTCGTATTTGATATTAACGGGCCCGGCAATCTGAAAAAAATTATTTTGGGTGAAAGGATTGGCACATTCGTTAAAAAATAGATATATTTATGGCAGTTTAGTCTTAATAAGCAATCAGCCATGGAAGAAGATGTTCAATTAGTAATGGATATTGCCGAAGAAAAGATGGAGAATGCTCTCGTCTATCTTCGCGACGAACTGGCCAAGCTACGAGCAGGGAAAGCCAGTCCGCATATGCTGGACAGCATAACAGTGGACTACTACGGTGCAAATACACCGCTTAACCAGGTGTCCAACATCAACACCCCCGATCCGCGCACAATAACTGTGCAGCCCTGGGAGAAAGGTATGCTTGAACCTATTGAGAAAGCTATACTTCATGCAAACCTGGGGTTTAACCCTGTTAACAACGGGGAAATACTTCGTATTGTGGTGCCGGCTCTCACCGAAGAACGTCGAAGGATGCTGGTTAAACAGGTTAAGAGCGAGGGTGAAAATGCAAGGGTAAGCATCCGGAATGCACGTCGGGATGCGAATGATGAGTTGAGGAAAATGCAGAAAGAAGGGCTTCCTGAGGATGCTGCTAAAAGTACTGAGCAGGATATCCAGAAGCTTACTGACAACTATACACAGAAGGTAGAGGAGCTCCTCCAGAAAAAAGAAGAGGATATTATGACAATATAGAAGCCTTCAAAAGGGGCTTAATGACCTCTACAGAAGGGCACTGAGTTTTTCTACAAGATTTTTCTTTGGTACTGCACCAACCTGCTTATCTGCAACTTCTCCATTCTTTATGAAAAGAATTGTAGGGATATTTCTTATATTGTACTTTTGAGAAATGCCCGGATTACTGTCAACGTCAACTTTTCCCACGACAGCCTTACCCTCGAATTCTTCACTTATCTCTTTGACATATGGGGCTATAACCCGGCAGGGGCCACACCACTCCGCCCAGAAATCAAGTAAAACGGGTTTGTCTGATTTCAATACAAGATCTTCGAAATTAGCTTCGGTTACTTCAATTGTCATAGCTGAAAATAATTTATGTTAGCAAATATGATGTTATTAATATATTTAAAAATACTATTTTTTTATTATTAAACAGCCGGTAAGATTATTTTGTTTAGTTCAGGCGGATTTCTATCTCGGGATGTTTTTCAAAAAATTTTATGACTTCACTTGTCAGGCCGATCCTTTTTGAGCGGGAAAACATGCTGACTGCAATATTCTCTTCCATCTCTGTTACCCTGAATTTCATTGTGAGCTCGCCCTTGTTATTCTCTACGATTTCCCCCAGTTTTTTAATATTCTTTTGGTTTATAAAAGAGAGGGGGATATCAAGTGATATGCTCCTGATAAGGCTTTCCTTTGCATCTGCCAGCAGTGTCATGCTTTTAACCTTGAGCTCAAGTTCATTTTCCCTGTAGTATTTGGTTTGTATTCTGCCTTTGATAAGAAGAGGGCAGTCTTTCACAAAATAGTTCTTGTAACTTATATAGTCCTTGCCGAAAAGCGTAAGCTCCCAGGAGTTCCTGTAATCTTCCAGGATCATCCTGCCAAACGGATTGCCGTTCCTGGTATAGGCCTCCTTTACGCTGTTCACTATGCCTGCTATGGTTACCTCTTTGTTCTTAAGCTCATCGAGATCTCCCATATCGGCAAGCGAATGGGTGGTCAGATTTTCAATCTCAAGCCTGAAATCATCAAGCGGATGGGCGGAGAGAAAAATGCCGATCAGTTCTCGCTCCCTGTTAAGCTTTTCGACCTTTGTCCACTCTGGAGATTTGGGGATTTCGGGCTTCGGATATATCAATCCCGGACTGTCGCCGAAAAGGTTTCCCTGAGGGGTTACTTTATCCGCCTGGACCCGGCTGCCATACCTGATAAGATTCTCAATAAATGTTACTCCTTTAATGTCCTCGGCAAAAAACTGATGACGACTGATCTCACTGAATTCATCAAATGCCCCGGCGGCTGCAAGAGCTTCAAGGGTTCTTTTGTTTACTGATTGCAGGTTAACCCGTTCGGCAAAATTAAAGATATCTTTGAACAGCCCGTTCCTGCTTCTCTCTTCAATGAGCTTTTCAACTGCGCTTTCTCCAACGCCTTTAATTGCACCTAGCCCGAACCTTATATTCCCATTCTTGTTAACTGTGAATTTAAGCTCACTGTCGTTAATGTCAGGACCAAGTACCTTAATGTCCATACGGCGGCACTCATCCATAAAAATGGTGATTTTCTTTATTTCTGAAATATTTCGGCTCAGAACAGCAGCCATGAATTCTGCAGGATAATGTGCCTTGAGCCAGGCTGTGTGGTAAGCAATCATTGCATAACACGTGGAATGGGATTTATTGAAAGCATACTGTGCAAAAGATTCCCAGTCTGCCCATATCTTTCTGACTATCTTTTCCTCATATCCGTTTCTCAGGCATCCTTCAGTGAAAAGTTCACGCAGTTTATCCATTTCCTGTTTCTTTTTCTTCCCCATTGCTTTCCTGAGAGAATCTGCCTGCCCACCGCTGAAACCTGCCATTTCCTGCGAAAGCAACATCACCTGCTCCTGGTAAACGGTAATCCCATAAGTATCTGCAAGGAGCTTTTCCATGACGGGTACCTCAAAGGAGATCTTCTCCCTACCGTGTTTCCTTTTAATAAATGTTGGGATATATTCCATCGGGCCAGGACGGTATAAAGCATTCATGGCTATCAGGTCTTCAAATCGGTTGGGTTTCAGATCCTTCAGATGCTTTTTCATACCGGGCGATTCAAACTGAAATATGGCGGTTGTTTCTCCCTTGCTGAACAACTCATAGGTGCTATTATCATCCAGCCCTACAGTTTTTAAATCTATCGTTTTACCCCTTGATTTTTCAATAGTTTCAATAGCATCCTTTATTATGGACAGCGTTTTCAGTCCCAGAAAATCCATTTTGAGCATGCCCACACTTTCCACGTGATTGCCATCATACTGGGTTACCAGCAGGTCTGTATCTTTTGAAGTGCAGACAGGGATATGCTCTGTAAGTTCGTTTGCTGAAATAATGATCCCGCAGGCATGCAGTCCGGTATGTCTGACTGATCCTTCAAGGGTTTCAGCATACTGAAGGGTTTGTTTAATATCCTCTTCCCCGTTTTTTCTGGCATCGGAAAGCTCCTTTACCTCCTTGTACGCCATCTTAAGGGTGGTGCCCGGCTTTTCGGGCACCAGCTTTGCAAGTTTGTCCGCCTGGGTAAGTGGCAACTTTTGGACCCTTGCTACATCCCGTATGGCCATCCTGGCAGCCATGGTACCGAATGTTATGATCTGGGCTACCCTGTCTCTGCCATATTTCTCAACCACATATTGCAATACAAGGTCTCTGCCCTCTTCGTCAAAGTCAATGTCTATGTCAGGCATGGAAATTCGGTCGGGGTTCAGGAAACGCTCAAAAAGCAGATTGTATTTTATGGGGTCAATATCGGTTATGAAATTGCAGTAGGCTACTACCGAGCCTGCCGCCGACCCCCTGCCAGGACCGACCGAAACTCCCATTTCTCTGGCAGCCCTGAGGAAGTCCTGAACAATAAGGAAGTATCCGGGGAATCCCATATTTTTTATAACAGAGAGCTCAAAATCAATTCTTTCCCTTATCTGATCGGTTATAACCTTATATCGTTTTTTGGCTCCCTCAAGTGTCAGGTGCCCGAGGTATTCATCCTCATTATCAAATCCCTCAGGAATGGGGAAGTCAGGCATTATGGGAAGATTATTCAAGTCATACGTCTCGATCTTATCTGCTATTTCCATTGTATTTTCGAGCGCTGCCGGAATATCTGAGAATAACTCGTACATCTCATCGGTTGTTTTGAGGTACTCCTGCCGGGTATATCTTAAACGGTCAGGATCGTCAATTTCCTTGCCGGTGTTGAGACATATGAGTCTGTCGTGAGCACCAGCATCCAGACCATTGATGAAATGGACATCATTCGATGCGATAAGTTTGATATTATGCTTCCCGGCCAGTTTTACCAGCAGGGTATTCACCCTGATCTGATTGTCCAGAACCTCACTGTCGATCCGGGGATCTCCTGAAGGGTGTCTCTGAAGTTCCAGGTAATAATCTTCACCAAAATATTTCATGAACTCCAGGATAACCTTTTCAGCTTCTGCTTCACTTTTGTTTAAAAGTGCCTGGGGCACCTCACCACCCAGGCAGGCGCTGGAAACAATGATCCCTTCCCTGTGTTCCCATAGGAGCTCCTTGTCTATTCGTGGCTTGTAATAGAATCCTTCAGTAAATGATCTGGAAACCATTTTTACAAGGTTCCTGTATCCTGTATGGTTTTTGGCCAGTAAAATCAAGTGGTGTCCACTCCGGTCATCCTTCCCGGACTTCTCAAACCGGCTGTTTTCTGCTACATATGCTTCACATCCGATTATAGGTTTTATCTTCTGTGCCCTGGCCTGATTGTAGAATTCTTTCACTCCGAACATATTCCCATGATCAGTGATGGCAAGTGCCGTCATACCATTATTCCTGGCTTTTGCGATAAGCTCCTTTATATTTGAAGCCCCATCCAGAATGGAGTATTGGGTGTGAACATGGAGATGCGTGAAATTTCTGTTATTATCCATTTATATCTATTTCCTATAAAAAAATATTTTTATTTTGCTCATAATCAGTATATAGGTGTGATGGCAGAGTGTGTTTTCGCTTAGTAAATTTACTAAATTGTCAGTCAGATTTTTCAATTGTTGAAAACTATTAAAAACACCACTATATACTTTTTCATCTTTATTGACTCTGCTTAAAATTTCATTAAAATGAAGGGCTAAAACAATTAAATATTATATCTTTGCACCCACAATTTTGAAAAGTAGGTTTTATTATTAATTAAAAAGAGCATGCCTGTAAAGATCAGATTAGCAAGACACGGTAAGAAAAACAAACCGCACTATCACATAGTGATAGCTGATAGCAGGGCGCCACGGGATGGCAGGTACATTGAAAGGGTCGGAATATACAACCCAAACACTAATCCTGCTACTATTGAACTGGATTTTGATAGAGCATTAGATTGGCTTCTCAAGGGCGCTCAACCTACAGATACTTGTAGAGCTATCC
>SLKJ01000140.1 GCA_007134675.1 Bacteroidales bacterium | reverse complement strand
CCTTTCATGAATTCGCCAAACACTCCTCCGTCATGGCCAATGGTTTTCATGTGGTCAAAGACGGTCAGGCCTTCGATAGAGGATTTTGTGAAGAGGTCGAACATGTTTTCAGGATCAAGGTTCTTGAACCGGCTCCACCGGAAGGGGTAGAATTTTTCCTGGTAAACGGGGTCTTTAATGGGAGCTTTTGTTATTGTAGCCTGCTTCTCTTTGAGTTGCTGTATCTCGTCAAGCCTTCTGATGAAAAGCAGGTAAGTAAATTGTTCAATTACTGTTAAGGGATTGCTGATGCCGCCAGTCCAGAATGTGTTCCATATTTTGTCGACCTGGGATTTGAAAGAGCCTGTGACCATTGTGTGGTTGTTGTTATGGTGGTTTGGTTATTTTTGAGTTAGCTTGCTTTGGTGTTTTGGGCTTATGATGTTTTGTCCGGGTTTGTTTAGTTTTTATTGACCGTTTTCGGCCGTACGCAAACATAGGGAAATTTTATGGGTTTAGGGGAAGAATGTAGAATATGGCGGAAACTCCAGGCAGATTACCCATGACTAATGACGGTTAACACAGGACCATTAAAAGCCGCGTTTGCAGATCTTATTTCCGGATTTCCTCAAGGTCACCAAATTCTTTATCCTCAAAATCCCTCTTTTTTATAAATTCTTGTTGACAATCACAATGGCACTTTTTACTTAAGGGGCCAATACAGTAGCAGTAAATTGAAATTAATTACAATTTAACCCATATGCACGAGATCCTAACTTTTTCTTCCAAATTGTTTCTTTTTGTATACAATACTCTTTTCCTGATGTTTTTGAAAGAACTTCAAGAATAGAAAACTGAAAGCTTTTATAGAATTCATGATTTTTTTCTTTTAACGCAACTAAGTTTTTGTTGCCACCGGTTCCATCACCACTGACATATGTTTCCCAACGTTGCCATAGACCCTTTTCTCCATATGTGGTTCCAATGTACTGATAACCTGAATTCTTGTCAAATATCAAATATATTGCCTGTAGTCGTGTTAATGAATCGTACCAATGAGAATGTGAGTCCGGATTTTTAATAATTTTTTTGAGCTCAGCAAAATCAACCATAATATTCATTAACCCAGGAAAATCTTTCACAAAATTATTTGGAAGCACCTTATTCACCAATTTGTCAATAACTTCACCGAAAGTATTATACCAACCCCGGGGGACCATCCAGTCTATTATTAATCTGTTTTTATACTTATCAAACTTGTTGATCCGTTGAAGCTCCAGAAAAAAACATTCTTCAGGACCTTGCATTTCCCAAAATTCTTTTATTCCTGCGGATGGCTTTGGAAGTTTATCTTTTTCTTTAATTTCAACAACTTCGTAAATGCCATAAAAAACTCCAGTATTTCTCTCTCCACTTAGAAAACATACTAAATATTTACAGTTAAGAAAAGCTTTCTTAGTCTGATAACTCTGGTATTCCTCAATTAAGTTTTTCTCATTCATTTCACTGAGTTTTTCATGGTAATGTCTTACAAGCAAGACATTACCATGCTTTTTCAATTCATCAAGTGGCAATAAATCCTGAAGTACTAATTTTTCATTCATAATGATATTATTAGTGTTAGAGTGTGAGATATATAATTTGCATTATCCCCTATAAATTCGGTCTTATATGTTTCAGTTCCGGTTTTGACCACTGCCAGTCAGTTTTACCATTTCACTTTTATGGAAGGGCTTAAAGCAGGAAAGTCTAAAACTAAGCAAAAGCCCCGAAAGTCGCGCCGAACACGGCAATCAACATAACAATTCCAACTAAAGAAATTACCAGACCTGCGATAGCCAGGCCTTTGGGTTGCCGGGTTAAACCAACAGCTGAAAATATCAATCCTAACATCCACACTATCCAGCCTAAAAATGGAACCCAGCCCAAAAATAACGCAATTAAAGCCAGGACAAATCCAGCTGTCCCAATTCCATTAGATTTTTCGTTCTGATTAATAATCACGGTGGGTCTCGGTCGATTTTGAGGGTTTATAGGTTCTTGCGTCATGTACGGTAATTTAGGTTTTCTACTCGTAAGGCTTTTCGGAATCAATAATACTAAAAACTTATCAATCCTGACCCATCTTAATTGGATTTCTTCTGTCTGGCAGATCCTATTGTCTTTGCGCCTTGCCAGGTTTTCGAGTTTGGACCCCTGGGCACAGCTGAAACCGGATCCAGCGGATCATGCAGTCTTTTAATGACTGAATCAGGGCTGCCCGGCTGAAACGTAAGGCTGATGAGGGGGACGAAGAAGCCCGGAGAAAGCTTGATGAATTGGAGAATACCGGCATGTATGAGATTGAAGGGGATGATGAGCCGGAATGAGCCTTGCCAGGAAAGTTGGGCCTTTGGTATTTGAATGCGTTCTCTTCCCCGAAAGGGTCATCGCATCTCATGCCAGATAGCACTCTCCAATATCTGACTTTGATGCAGATATACCCGGGGAATCATGATTTTACGTTGAATAAGAAATTATTATGGACATTGGCCCTCAATAAAGGAAACGCTCCCTGGGGAGCGTCAGACTAAAGATGCTTCTGGGAAAATAGCTAATTCTTACATAATAATCGATTGAATGTCTGTCTTGAGTTACAACAAAATTCATCATGGTAGCGTCAAAATTCCTGTAATCAGCATTTAACTCATCTGCGGATTGTAATCCTGATGTATATTCAAGAATTCTATCAATAGATTCAATAATTGATTCAAGACTATACTTATCTTTAGCTAACATAAATAGTCTCTTTAAGTATTTCCTCTTTAATACGAGGTTTAATATACTTTTCCCGGCAAATATCTACTTCTATTCCCAGATTGCTCCTGAATAATTCTTTAATATCCAATTTAAGGTCGTATAAATTTGGTGTGTTATCCTCAAATTCAACAATTAAATCAATATCACTGTCTTTATTCTGTTCTCCTCTGGCATATGATCCGAAAATCCCAATTTTGGTTATATAGAATTTTTTCCTGAACAAATTCTTATTCCGGGCAATGAAAGATATTATTTCGTCTCTGGTCTTCATTTGTTTATGAAGTTACAAAATTCAGTGGGTCGCGGATAACGTTCTTATGAGAGTTGCTCCTGGTTCTGTTTTATTACCAGTAGTTTTAATCAACTTTAATATGTTGTCTTTATTTTGCATAAAGCAAATATACAAATTCTTTATATGGTATTGAATGCAATGAATGCCATGAGGCTTTTATACAAATTCAAATCAATAAGTTTGTAATAATGTATTTTTAATAGTAGATGTTAGCCAATTATAAAATGGGTGAAAAATGAAACTATTAATTGCTTTACTGTTTCCGGTAATT